>CAYJIQ010000017.1:1630-6364 GCA_964370275.1 uncultured Christensenellaceae bacterium | reverse complement strand
TACCAAGATTTTTTCATACATCACCCCAACCCTATGCATTCAAGACAAATTCTTGAAGCCTTTCTTAACACATCTTGCTGCTCTCCAATCGCAATTCCAATTGCAATAAACGCAACAGCGGCCAACAAAATTCCAAAGGTTAATATCTTTGTCCTTTTCATCTTTACCTAACCTCCGAAAGTCGGTCGTCAATAATTTGAAGGTATTCTTGAGCGGAATGTGCTCCAATAACATCACTGCCTACGAAATTACCTTGTGAATCGACAAAAACGGTGGTCGGAAAAGCCTGAATGTTCAAAAACGCATCCTCGACATCTCCGTTTGGAATCAGAGTGTGAAAAGTCGCTCCCGCATCATCTAAAATTGCATTTGCCGAACTTTCTTGCGACGGGACATCTTCACAAACTGTCAGAAAATTTGCACCTTCGGGCAATTGTTCATATACCTCCTGTAAATCCGGCATCTCCGCTACGCAGGGCGGGCACCAAGTCGCCCAAATGTTCACCATTGTAATTTCATATTCGGCGAAAATCTGCTCACTGACCTCTTCCCCCGCAAGGGTAGTCGCCGTAAATTCTCCAATGTCCGAACTCGAAAAATCCACAACCAGCTTTGTCGGTTCGGGGGTCGGTTCTTGGGTGGGTTCGGGCGTCGGCTCTTGAGTCGGTTCAATCGTCGGCTCGGACGTCGGTTCTTGTGTCGTTCCGCTCGGAGTCGGCATTACTTCATACTCAACCCCCTGCTCCTCGACGTAATCTTTAATCTCCTCAAAATCCGACGAGGAGATTACATAATACTGAGTGCATCCACTTAACACAAATAAAATCATCGCTGTCACGACTATTGAAATTCTCTTCATGTCCCCTCCTTAGTTGCAATAAAATAGTTTATTTTAAGAATATTATACAATATAATTTGCAAAATTAAAAGAGAAACTTGCAAAATTTCAATAAAAGTGCAATATAAGTATTGACTGCTTATACAAAAATTTGATAGAATTAATTAAGTAGATATTATAGAGGTATTAAACATGAAATGGCTAAGACGTTTGCTCGGTGTTGTTTTGTTTACGTTTGTTTGGATTATTCTAAACGATGGCTTTTCACTCCTTAACTTTTTTGTGGGTATAGGAGTTTCTGTCGTTGCTGTTATTGTGACAGGAAAACTACTGGGGTTTGACTACTTTTCTACATTCTATATCCCTCCAATTAAGGGAATGTTTTATATGTTTTTTATGATAAAAGAAGTTTTTATCTCGGGAATAAAGATGACAAAAGTTATAATTACAGGCAAAAAGAAACCTAGTTTTGTGAAGGTTAGCTTAAATAGAAAATTGAATAACTCGCCTTTTTTGCAAAATATAATTGCAGCCTCAATTACACTCACCCCGGGAACGATAACGGCAAAAAGCGAAGACGGTGTCATTACCGTACTATGCATAAATAGTGAAAAAAATCCCAACCCTGCTCAACCGTTCGAGTCACGAATGATTGAAATTGCAAAATTGCAAGCAGAAAGGAAATCTCATGAATGAGGAAATGTTTCTCAGAACTGTAATTATCGTGCTCAGCCTTGCAATGGTAGCAAGTGTAATTAGAATAATTATCGGTCCGACGGTTTGGGACAGACTTCTTGGCTTGTCTCTCGTCTCCAGTAAAACTGTAATTATTATTGTTATCATCTCCTCCTCCGTCGAACAATCGTATTACCTCGATTTAGCACTGGTTTTCGCTATTCTGGGTTTCGTAGGAACTACCTCGATTGCAAGTTTTTTTAGAAAGGATAAGTAGTCATGGATACTATTGGGCACATCTTAATAATCATAGGGCTTTTATTTATTACCGTCGGCACTATAGGTATTTTCCGTTTCGACAACTTTTATGCCCGTGCACTCTGCTCTGCTGACATAGACACAATCGGACTTATAACAATTCTGCTGGGAATCGCCTTAATAAACGGAATTTCTTGGTTTACGCTAAAAGTTCTGGTTGTGCTCGTCGTGTTATTGCTTTTAAACCCGATTGTCACTACTTCCATCGTAAACTCGGCTTACATGTCGGGTCTAACGCTAAAGGAGGTGCAGCGCAAGGATGACTGAGCAAATATTACTGTTACTGCTTCTTGTCGCCGGAATATTTATCATTTTAGTCCACAATCTAAAATTTATGATAGTGGGCATGGGTGTTTTGTCTCTTATTGCAACACTTTGTTATCTATATTATCGAGCGCCCGACGTCGCCATCGCAGAAGGGATAATTGGCTGTACAATTACTACAATTTTGTTTATCGTCGCATTTAAAAAACACAGAACCTTTTACGTCTACATAACAACTCAATCAAAAGCACAAATGAATAAACTCAGAAGAGATAAGCACACTCAGGAGCTCGTGTCGCAAATATTTCGATATTGTAGGGCAAACGAACTTCAGCTACAATGCATGTACAGCTCTACATCCCCGGAGATAATCGAAAAAGAACACGTATGCGACCTCATACTGCAACATAAAGACGGCGAATTTCATGCATACGGAATAGACACCGAGCAACACGCAACTGCAATTTATGAAATATTAAATAAAGAGGAGTTCATTACTTTTATGTCTATAGGTGAAAAAGATGAAAGTACGACTGTTTAGAGTTTTTGCTACTTTGGCAATCAGCGTTGCTGCAATACTTACGCTAATACTAAGCGCAGACATAACCCCTTCGTCTGAAAGGGAGCTTTTTCATGAGATTTTGGACAATTACTCTGCCGACACACAGGCTCTTAATTCCGTTACATCTGTCTATCTGAATTACAGAATATTCGATACGATTTTTGAAGCGCTCATGCTCCTCGTTAGCGTGATGGGAGTCGTGGCATTTTCAAGACACGAACACATAGCCGACCGCTCAAACATGGAGAAAATTGAAGAGACCGCTAAAAAAGGATATATTTCACTTCTTATCCCGGGAATCATTATGCTCGGTTGCTACATCATCTTCAACGGCCACAATTCGCCGGGAGGCGGATTTCAAGGGGGTGCCGCGCTTAGTGCAACGTTGATTTGTGTCTACCTTGTTAAACCCTCAAAGACTATAGACTTTCTAACGTATCAAAACATTGAAAAAGTCGTTTTTTTAGCGATTGCATTGATATCTACTATTTTTGCCGTATCCAACATCTACTTGCAAAATTCACACATTAACGTCTACTACATGATTTTGATGAACATCCTTATAGGCATGAAGGTGTTTTGCGGCCTTTCAATTGTTTTTTTCAGATTCGCTCACTACGAAGATAAATAAGGAGGATTTATGCAGCTACTTACAGGAGAAACCACATCGATTTTATTGTTTTTTATGGGCATTATCGGCATAATTAGCAGTCGTCGTATGCTAAAGACAATTATCTCCATTTCTGTCATGCAAACGGCGGCAGTGCTCTTTTACCTTACGATGTTTGCTAACCCGTCCGACACTCCCCCCATTGCAACAATAGACAAAAACGTAGCCGATCCACTCCCTCATGCACTCATGATTACAGCAATCGTAATCGGAGTTGCTGTGACGGCAATCTCGCTCGTTATGTTTATAAACCTCTACCACAGATACGGAACCTCTCACTGGGACAAAGCAAACAAAATAAGGATGGGTAGGATGTAGATGTTTCTAATATACTTCATTTTGGTGCCGATTGTCGCAGGGGTTGCGCTATATCCCCTGCCAAAAAAAATACGACGCATACTTATATTTGCAGTAGAACTTTCTCTACTCGCACTTTTTGCGTATGCAATAATAAACGTAAATGGCATGTACTATGAAGTGCTCGGCTCAACGGACTCAGTTTTGGGAATAGCACTTCGTGCAGATACTTTTGTCCTCACACTAGTAGGCCTAAGTCTATTTTTATTCTCCGTTTCGTTTTTGTATACGATGAAAGAATCGTTTTTTGACGCAAGATTCATAATGCTGTTTTTCATATTGCAGGGGCTTTTATGTGGCGTATTTCTCTCAGACGATCTATTTAACATCTTTGTATTGCTCGAAGTGGCCACCGTCGTCGTCGCCATATTAATCATGTTTAAGCGAGACAGTTCCTCCATATACGACGCTGTACTCTATCTTTTTTGCCAAGTAGTGTGCATGTTCTTTTATCTTTTCGGAATCGGCTATCTGTATAAAATTTTTGGCGTACTCTCAATCTCCAGAATAAGCGAGCTCATGCACCTTGCAAACCCAACAGACTTAGTGCTTCCTTTTGTGTTTATCATGACAGCCCTTTGCCTAAAGTGTGCATTTTTTCCGCTCTTTAGCTGGTTGCCCAGGGCACACGGAACTCCGTCTGCACCGTCGGCAGTGTCGGCAATTCTCTCAGGCATTTACGTTAAAAACGGAATATTTCTCTTTTTCACCATTACAGCACTCTTCCTGCCTGTTGTAAATGAAACGGTGTTTTTTTCAGTGCTTGGCGCGGTAACAGCTATAGCCGGATTTTGTCTTGCACTCATCCAAACGGACATAAAGCTGATTTTAGCATACAGCTCCGTCTCTCAGCTGGGCTTAATCGCACTTTCGCTGAGCATAGGAAGCGACATTTCAACGAGTGGCGCTCTTTATCACACAGTAAATCATGCACTTTTTAAATCTATGCTCTTCCTCTGTGCAGGAATGATTATAAAACAGTACGAAACACGGGATACTCGCAAGATAAGCTCTGTTCTCTCAAAAATGCCCATTGTCGGAGGTTGCACG
>CAYJIQ010000017.1:0-1620 GCA_964370275.1 uncultured Christensenellaceae bacterium | reverse complement strand
TAGTTGGAATTTTAGCGATTAGCGGTGCACCCTTTTTAAACGGAAGTATTTCCAAATACTTTATACAATATGGAACTGTGGGTACACCTTGGGAGTATGTTTTTATCTTTATAAATTTCGGCACAGTTCTGACATATGTAAAATACTCTCGCATCCTCTTTGGCAAGCGAGAAAAGCGTGTACCACAAGACATGAACAAAAATATAACAATAGCGTGTATAAGTATTGTATGCATACTCGGAGGAATCTTTGGCACAAATTTTATGTCTTTTGCACTCGAAGGTGACTTTGCAATAGACTACGATAAATATGCGGAAAAAATGGCGATATTTGCGGGTTGCGTAATCGTCGCAGTTCCGCTTTATCGCCATTTTTTATCAAAAAAGAGCTCACTTTATTCCTTAAATGTATATACACTCAATTTTCTGCAAATTGTAATAGCAATGATTTTGTTTTTCATCTGCCTTCTCGTATTTGCTCAGTACATCTAATTAATTGTCAAACACCTTCAAGCTTCTATCCAAAATTCCGTTCATATGAGCAATCGCCGTTCCGTAATTTGTCATGGGAATCTGAGCATCTTGAGCACACTTTATACGGTATTTCATCTCTTTTTCGTTTAACATACAACCTCCGCAGTGAACAATCATCCTAAACTGCGAAAGCTCCAACGGAAACTCCGTCCCACTTGTAAATTCAAAGTTTATCTGTTTACCCGAATGTGCCTCTATCCATTTTGGAAGCTTCACCGTGCCTATATCGTCGCATTGGCGGTGATGCGTACATCCCTCGGAAATTAAAATAGTATCCCCGTCTTCGAGCGAATCAAGGGCATGTGCACCGTGAACGAGAGAATCGAGGTTTCCCTTGTGGCGAGCAAAAAGAATCGAAAATGAAGTTAGAGTAACATCCTGTGGAGTTTCAGCTGAAATCTGTTTAAACGCCTGAGAGTCGGTTACAACAAGTTTGACCATACCTTCAAGTTTCTGCATCGTCTGCGCAAATTCAAATTCACGCACGCAAACGCTTACCGCACCCAGTTCCAAAAGTTCGCGTATCGTCTGCTGTTGAGGTAAAATCAGCCTTCCTTTTGGTGCCGCGGAGTCTATCGGGATGACCAAGACGACAAACTCCATAGGACATACAAGATCTGAAATTATCGGAAATTTCGCCTCATCACTCGGTGCAAGAGCTGCTATTTTTTCCTTTAGCTCGTCTATATTGAGCTTGCTCACCGCACTCACATATATCGAATGTTCAAGCGGATGCGGCACACTATTAAGCAGGTCCGCCTTGTTATATACGATAATATACGGAATATCCTTATCCTTAATCCTGTTTAAAATCATCTCGTCTTCTGCCGTCATCCCTCGTGTCGCTTCTACGACAAGCACCGCAATATCCGTCTTATTGAGCACTTGATATGCCTTTTTTATACGCAGTTCACCGAGTTCACCGACGTCGTCTAGTCCGGGAGTATCGATTACGACAACAGGACCTAGCGGCAAAATTTCCATAGCCTTCAGCACCGGGTCTGTCGTCGTTCCTTTGATGTCCGAAACGATCGCTAAATCCTGCCCAGTTATTGCGTTGATTACGCTTGATTTTCCCGCATTTCTT
>CAYJIQ010000016.1:0-15369 GCA_964370275.1 uncultured Christensenellaceae bacterium | reverse complement strand
TCAGCGGCGCGATGTTTCTGCCAAACATGAGGAAATCTACCTCCGCTGTCTGCACAATAAACATGTTTAAGAATATTCCAAAAAACAGCCCAAGGGCAATTCCTATAATGCTAAGCACAAAAGTCTCCCTAAACACGTACATCGCGACTTCTTTGTCAAAAAACCCCAATACTTTAATGGTTGCAATTTCCCTTTGTCGTTCGGAAATGTTGATGTTTGTGAGGTTATAGAGCACGATGAGGGCAAGAAGTGCGGAAGCTACGACGAGCACCATGACTACGTAGTCGAGGCTTACAAAAATGTTGTTAAAGTCATCTCGATTTTCTTCATTAAAACTGACATGGCTAACCTCGTCCGAGGAAAGGAGAAGTTCACCAAGTTCGACACGTTCGTTATGTGTTGAAGTGTCTGTTATGGCGTAAATCATGTTGCAATCGGGGGCGTTGTCGTAAATTTGCGGCGGAACGTAGATGAATAGCTCGATGTAGTTTTCGACGATGCCGTTAATACGGTAGGAATGTTCTGCGTTGTCTGCGTCCGTATAGCTAAACATGTCTCCAACCTTTAAGTCGTAGAGAATAGAAAGTTTTTCGCTTATCAATATTCCGCTTTTGTCCCAAGGTACGGTGTTGCCCGTTGTTCTGTCAAGGAAGTTTATCATGACTTCAAAATCATCGGTGTTTTCGGGAATAATCTGGTATGAGGTCAAAGAATTTTCGTATAGCGGCTTTATGTTTCCTATATATAATAACGATGAATTTAAAATTTTATCGCTTTGCAAAACTGATTGCAGCGTTTCGTCCTCTAGAGACTGTTCGTCGTTTATAGCGATAGACGCATCAAAGTTATAAATCTTGTCATACTGATTAGTAATGATTCCTCCGATTGCATCTCTTAAACCAAATCCAGTGAGCATAAGTGCGGTACAGCCCGCAATTCCTATTATCGTCATTAAGAACCTGCCTTTGTATCTAAGCAGGTTTCTTGCAGTGACCTTTTTTGAAAAAGACAGCCTTTTCCATATAAAACCAATGCGCTCTAAGAACACGCGCTTTCCGGGCTTTGGCGCTTTTGGTAGGAGCAGGGAAGCTGTTGATTCTTTTAGTGAGTGTCTGCACGCAAAGTATGTAGCAAGCATCGTGCAGGCTGTTGCAGCAAGTCCCGCAATGAGTGCGGGCTCTATCCTAAATGGTGCTATGAGTTCGGGAAATACATACATTATTTCGTATGCGGACCAGATTATGGAAGGGAGAATGATAAAACCTAGAATTTGGCCTAAAAGTGCGCCGATTATCGTTGCGATGCCGGCATAGCTGAGATACTGAAATGCGATTGCGGCGGATGAAAATCCCAGGGATTTAAGTGCGCCTATTTGTGACCTGTGTTCTTCGACCATTCTTGTCATGGTTGTAAGCGCTACAAGCGCCGCCACGAGGAAAAATACAAGTGGAAACACCTGAGCTATTGCCGCTATGTTATTTGCATTCGTCTTAAAACTTGCATAACTGGAATTTTCCGTTATGTCTGAGATAATGTAATCTGCTTTTTCTATGTCATCTATTTCTTTTTGTGCATTGTCAATTTCAATTTGTGCATCTGACAGTTCGGCATCGGCCTCTGCCTTAGCCTCTGCAAGCTCTACCTGTGCTTTGGCTAGTTCGACTTGTCCTTCGTCTATCTCGATTTCTGCGTCTGCTATCTCTGCTTCGGCGTCCTCAATTTCGCGTTCGGCATTTGAAAAAGAGCGCAGAGAAGAGGATTTCATATCGTCAAGCTCGGTTTGTGCTGTAACCAGCTGCTCTCTTGCAGTCTCCAGCTCCAAAAGTCCCGCTTCGTACTCAGCCATGCCCGCATTGTATTCGTCAATTTGAGGTTGAAGCTGAGCTGTTGCGGCCTCCTGCATTTCCTCGGGAAGCAATGCGATTTCAGAAAGCGCATTGTCTATTTGAGTCTTTGCTCCTTCGAGTGATTTTGCTGTTTGTGTAAGAAGCTGTTCGGATTCGTCTGCCTGAGATGTTCCTTCGTCTATCTTCTCCTGTGCCGCAGACACTTCTTTATTATAGGTTGCACGGGCATTGCTCAAATCACGTTTCGCATCTTCAAGCTCATCTTTGCCGTCTGCGAGTTCTTTTTGCGCATCTTCAAGTTCGGCATAAGCGTCGGACAGTTCGACCTCTGCGTCAGAAATTTCCGTTTCAGCTTCTTTTTTTGCATCTTCGTACTCAAGCGTTGCATCGTCAAGCTCGGCCTGCGCCTCCGAGACTATGCTGTCAAATCTGCGCTGTTCAAGCGTCGGAGCTATTTCCTCGATGAGGTTGACTAATTCTTCAACTTGGTCTTCGTATTCTTCGGAAAAAGCCGGATATTCCGTGTCCAGTGTCAAAAAAACGCTGGTGGGATATTCGAGAGTGAAGACTTCTTGAGTTGTATAAACGTCTAGATCAACACTTCCCGAGCCTATGCTTGTCACTTCCTCTTGATATGAAAAGTTAGTGGAACTTTCAACAGTGCCCACAACTAAATATTCTGTAGTCTCAAAGATATCTTCTATATTTTCGTTTTCAGGTAGAATAGAAATTGTACTGCCAAAATAAGCAGACAAATCGACAAACTTTGTTCCGCCGACGACACACTCGTTTTCGTTTTCGGGAAATCTGCCCTGCGTGAGAGTCAGTCTGTCTATATTGTTTACGTCTGTATAGTCTTCATAATTTTTTGGGAGGCTTGTAATTCTTGCTACGAAACGTTCGTTGTTTTCGCTTGAAACGAGAGCGTCGCTCATATATGCGGGCATGATTCCGGCGATGTTTTCAAAATTTGCAATGTCTGAAATATCATCGTTGTCAAGCAACAAAGGGGAGGTAATGCTTGCGTCATATATATTTGTGTTTGTATAAAGTGCGTCGATGGACTCTCGCATGTCGTTGGGAGTGGCAAGCAATCCCGCAAGAAAGCCGACACCAAGCAAGACTATGCCCACAATTGCGAGAAATCTGCTAATGCCGTGCGTAATTTGCCCAAAGGTGAGTTTTAAAAACTTGTGTCCCAAATCACCATTCAATCCTTTCAATATCCTCGGGGTGCTCATTAATATCGACGTTTTCAACTTTTCCGTTTTTCACGTGGATAACTCTGTCTGCTATTGCTGTGATTGCTTGGTTGTGTGTGATAACGATTACCGTCTTGCCCGTCTGCTTACAAGTGTCACAGAGCAACTTTAATATGGTCTTTCCCGTCGAATAGTCGAGCGCTCCTGTAGGTTCGTCGCAAAGCAATATCTTCGGGTTTTTGGCAAGCGCGCGGGCAATTGCCACTCGCTGTTGCTCTCCTCCTGAAAGCTGGGAGGGGAAGTTTTGAGTCCGTTGTTCAAGTCCGACTTGCTTCAACGTTGAGCGAGCATCAAGCGGAGCTTTGCATATTTCAGATGCAAGCTCAACGTTTTCAAGCGCAGTTAGGTTTTGAACCAGGTTGTAGAATTGAAAGACAAAACCAACCTCATGTCTTCTAAATGCAGTTAGCTGTTTTTTTGAGTAGGAACTGATTAGCGCATCAGCAAGATATATTTCACCCTTGTCTGCGATGTCCATACCACCAAGAATGTTAAGAAGCGTCGTCTTTCCCGCTCCGCTGGGGCCGACAATAACGACAAATTCACCTTCGTTTATCTCAAAAGATATGTCGTCAAGTGCTTTGATTTTAAGCTCTCCCATGTCGTAGTACTTAAAAACGCTTTTAAACCTTACAAATGCGTTGCCATCCATTATATGCTCCGTTTAATCTCCAAATGAAATGCCCATGTGGCGAGCGGCGGTTAATATCTGTGAATCGGGAGGAACAAGTTTTGTCTTGCCTGCAACGTCACACAGTCTGTTGTGAGTGATCATGTTGTTTATCTTTGCCACAGTAACGCCGTATGTTTGAGAGAAGAGAAGTTCCGCTGCGTAAATCCCGAATCTGGTTGCAAGGAGTCTGTCGTAGGGAGAGGGCGAGCCTCCTCTTAATATATGTGCAGGTATTACACTTCTTGTGT
Organism: uncultured Christensenellaceae bacterium; assembly: GCA_964370275.1. GTDB lineage: Bacteria > Bacillota > Clostridia > Christensenellales > Christensenellaceae > CAYJIQ01. The sequence goes on along the minus strand of CAYJIQ010000016.1, from coordinate 11,339 downwards.
CAACTCCCGTAGTTTCGTTTAGATATTGGGTGAGCTTTGCCGTTAAAGTGCGGTTGCCCTGTTTTTCTCTTTTTGCGAGCCGTTCTTTCTTTTTCATAAGAACTTCTTCAGAATCTATAGCGCCTTCTGCAATTGCTATTATGCTAAATGTTTTTTGGTGTTTATTCCTGCGCATAACCGCTTCTGCAATTTTTTCATATTCAAAGGGTACTTCAGGGATAATTATTACGTCTGCACCGCCCGCAAGTCCTGAGTGAAGTGTCAGTCTGCCGGATTTGTTGCCCATTATTTCAATTACAATGGTGCGACCGTGGCTAGAAGCTGTGGTGTGCAGCTTGTCTATCATGTGAGTAGCCGTGTCAACAGCTGTGCTAAAACCAAAGGTAATATCCGTGCCCCAAATATCGTTGTCTATGGTTTTTGGAAGGCCTATGACATTAAGCCCCTCTTCGCTTAATAAGTTTGCTGTTTTGTGAGTTCCGTTTCCTCCAAGAGTTAAAAGACAGTCAAGCTTCAAATTATTATAGTTTTGTTTCATCATGGCGACTTTGTCTACTTCGCCTTCTATTTCACGCATCTTGCTAAATGGTGTTCTTGCTGCGCCTAAGATTGTTCCGCCTATGTTGAGAATGCCCGAAAAATCCGACTTTTGCATTGCTCTGTAGGTGCCGCTGATAAGTCCTGCAAATCCATCTGAAATACCATATATTTCAAGCCCGGGTATGCGTTCGTATGCTGCCTTTGCGACGCCCCTGATTGCTGCGTTTAGCCCCGGACAATCGCCTCCTGCTGTCAAAATTCCAATTCGATAAGGTGACATAATACAACCTCCGTGATGTAATGTGCTATGGCTTGATATTTATTCTAAACCAATGTCTTCTTATATTATAACATACATTTTTAAATTAGTGAAAAATAATTTTGAAATTTTTTTAAAAAAATTCTTAATAAAAAAAGGATTGGAAGCGAGGATGTCGAATTAGTTATTATAAGCAAAAAGAGATAAGAGAAAGATACAAAGTTGGTGCTTTGTATACCCCAAAATGAGGGAAATAATTTTGAAAGGGGTGATACCGGTGGGGGACTCACAGACAGAGCTATTTGAGGCATCCTCGCAGGATACACTCATAAAGGGACAGAAATTTTAAGTTTACAAAACCGTAAAGAAGGTTGACCAAAAGTCGCTCAAAGAAATCCGTACAGATTAGGATGGGGGAGGGACGATAAGGGTAAATGTAAAACTGTCCGTAAATTTAAGACAAAATGAGTGTATAATGCGTACGGATGCCCGGTAGTCACGGGTCACTAAAAAAAGAAAGAAAAATATCGAAGTTAATTTCAAAAGGAGATTAAAAATAATTCTCAGTAATGTGCAAAATGAGATGAATGTATTTTGAAAATTAGCTTAGCGACAGTGGATTTTACCACATATTATGGCTACATAGTTGCGTGCAGTAATGCGCAATAGGAGTTAACAATACAGTTAATCGTCGGTATGAGTTAATTTAAGTCAGATAGCTCATATAGTTCGCAGACATTACGAAGTGCCAGGCTAGAGTGGCGAAGGTGTCAAATTTACCGTGTCATATTAAATGAATGGTTTACTTCCCCGGAAGTTAGTTTAAAATGCGAGTCAGACGAGAAAATGCGGAATGCAATAAAAAGCAAATAGTCGCAAGTTAAAAGATGTGTTGTGTTTGAGCTAAGAAATTGTTTTTTACTACTATCGGGATAAGTGTAAGGTCGGATAGTATGCAACTTTTTAGTAGTATAGCGAAAAAAACGTCTTTTAATAGCTGTCAGATATGTGTGTGAAAGTTAGGGTAGTGGCGCATAATTAGTTCTTTATTCTGTAAGAGCAAACAAAACGGATGCGAGATGGAAAGGCGTAATGATGGCGTCGTCCGATGCCCGCAAAGTGAGTGATTATAGTCGCAACCAAAATGCAACGTCGATGAAATGTGTAAACTGAGGTAACTTCGAAAATAGTGACAAAAAAGTGATGGGACGACATTAATATAGTAATTCAGGGCGGAAACGAATTTGTATCCGCCCTTTATGTTGCTAAAGTTAGTTTATGAAAAATGTTTGATGTACTTGTTCTCAAAGTCATCGATGCTTATCGGTTTGGAGAAGTAGTAGCTTTGAACAAGCTCGCACCCTACGGTTCTTAGGAAGCTAATGTGGCTTTCTTCCTCGGCACCTTCGGCTACTACGCACATTTTGAGGTCATGCGCAATGTCTACAATTCCTTTTATTACAAGGTGGGCACGCTCATCGTCTTTGTCGTTTAGGAAGAAACTTCTATCGAGTTTTATAGTATCTACCATGAAGTTTTTCAGCATACCCAGAGTGGAATAACCCGCGCCGAAGTCATCCAGTGAAACGCTAAATCCAGCATTGTGCAGTTCTTCAAGATGTCTGTCGATTACTTCGGTTTTGCTGTCTGTAAACGCAGTTTCGGTCAATTCAACCTCTATATACTTGGGATTTACATTGTGGCTTCTTACTATGTCGCCAATCTCTTTTGCGAAATTGGGGTTGTCAAGGTGCAGTTTTGAAAAGTTAACCGAAATCTTTATGCAAGGATAGCCTCTTTGAGTCCAACTGCTAATAATTTTACAAACACTGTTTAGCATGTACATATCAAGCGTCTCAATAAAGCCGGTTTTCTCAAAGTGAGAGATAAATTCGTCGGGATAAAATACATGACCGCCCTCCTCTATCCAGCGAACGAGAGCCTCTGCACCCATAACTTTTCCGTTTTCAAGCTCGCATTTTGGTTGCAGGAAAACTTTGAAATCGCCATTTTTTATTGCAGAAGTCATCTTGTTTGTTATTTCAACTAGTCGCAAGAGTTGTTTTTTGTATGCATCGTCGTAGTCGTACACATCTGAAATCTGTGTGCCCTTGGCATTTCCGTGTGCCATGTTTACGCGAGCTATTATTTCGTCCACATCCGTTTCACCGTGTTCGATGAAATATCTTCCAAATCTAAAGGAAACGACGTGATCTCTCATGTTGGGCAAGAGTTTTCTAAAGAGCATTTCATAATGTTCTCTTGTATTGCCGAGATTATCAAAAAGACCGTTTCCTGCAAAAAGCAAAAATTCATCCGTACCGGTGTTTGCCATGTAAAAGCTAGGTTCATCCACAAAATCGCCCGTTTGAGCAATAGTTTTAAGCACGTCATTGCCCATTTCTACGCTAAAAAGTTCGTTAATAGCCTTGAAGTTGACTATGTCCATCTTGACAATAATATAATCGCCTCTTGGGGAAGATTTTAGGAGTTTACCGATGTCAATTTTAAACTTAATTAAGTTGGGTATTCCGGTGAGTTCGTCATAGTATGCGGTTTTTTCGATTTGTTTTGTAAACTTTCGCCTGGAAGCGAAGATGTACATGATAAATACAACAAACATTAAGCTTACGACAAATATAAAGAAGTTCATACTGTCCTTTATGTCTACGACCTGTTCGACCATCGCGCTTTCTTGAACAGAATAAAATAACATCCAGTCGTTAATCGCTATTGGAACGTATTCGGCAAGAATCAAAACGCCATCTTCGAAGTAGCTGAGTGTCCCGCTTTTGCCGTTTGCGATGTCATCAAGCAATTTCTGTGGGTCAAAATCTTCGTCAAATTCTGTATTTTGAAGTACGCTTCTTTGTGGTATCTCGTCAGAAGTTGAAGTGATAAAGTTTGTGGCTCCGTCAATTATAAATAATTCACCGTGTTCTGCAGCGGCGTGAAATAGAAATGATTTAACATGATCCATGTTATATGTAACTACCACGACACCCGAAGGCACGTTGTCCCTGTAGACAATTGTCGAAGCGGCTAGGACTTCGTTACCGGTATATGGAGAAGTAAATGGACCTACGACTCCCGCTGTTGAGGACGCTAAAGCCGCTTCAATATAGCCTTCGTCGCTAATATCTGCTTGAAAGCCGGTAGATAAAAGAGCACTTCCGTCAAGTTCGGATATAATAACGCTGTCAAATCCAAATGTCAGTTTGATTGAGTTCATGTACCTGAGGTAGCTCGTCTTGTCAGTTTCTAAAACAGAAAATGTATTGGCAATTGAAATAACGTCCATGGCCAATGTATTTATCGAGTCGTTAATAGCGCTTTGCTGCTGGATTGTACCTGCGTGCATTGTAGCTGCAACAGATGCATTAAGCTCTTTTGTAACTTTTGAGTTAAATTGTACTATACCTATAGTGATGAGGATAACAAGTATCAGCAAAAATATAAATTCAGCTAGATTGCGCTTGTTTACTTTCATAATTTCCTCCGCCGGCTTCGGTCGCTATTTCTCATGACATTCTAACATAAGAAAGAAGATAATGCAATTGTTTTATTAATTAAGGGCGATGCAAGACGTCCATTTCTTTGTCTTAGAGAAAAAGTATAGCTACACTGCCTTCAGCTAAGTTTTTGATAGTATTGGCAACTATATCGGCGAATATGCTTCCTACAGTATTGTACTGTTTAACCGGAGGAGATTCGAGTCCGATTTTTCATGTTACATTTATGAAAAATTAAAACATGGAACTGATTTCGTGGTATAATGTAGGTTGAACTTTAAGTTTGTGGAGGGGTTATGTTCATACTTGAATCAAAATATAAACCGAGCGGAGATCAGCCCGCTGCTATAGACGAGCTCGTAAGAGGAATAAACGAGGGCAAAGGTGCGCAGGTATTGCTGGGAGTTACCGGATCGGGCAAGACGTTTACCATGGCAAATGTCATCGAAAAGACAGGAAGACCTGCTCTAATACTTGCTCACAATAAGACACTTGCGGCGCAACTTTGTGGCGAATTTCGAGAGTTTTTTCCCCACAATGCGGTGGAATATTTCGTTTCGTATTACGATTACTACCAACCCGAGGCGTACATAGAGCGAAGCGACATATACATAGAAAAGGACTCGAGCGTGAATGAGGAGATAGACAGACTGCGTCATAGCGCAACCAGCGCATTGCTTGAGCGAAGAGATGTCATAGTGGTAGCATCGGTTTCTTGTATCTATTCAATAGGTTCTCCCGACGATTATCGCTCTATGACAGCTTGGGTTCGCCAAGGAATGGAGCTTGACAGAGAACAGTTCATGCGTCAACTTGTGGGAATAAACTATAAGAGAAATGATATTGAATTTGAAAGAGGAACATTTAGAGTTCGTGGAGATGTAGTCGAGGTGCATCCCATGAGTTTTTCCGAAAAGGCTTACAGGGTGGAGTTTTTTGGGGATGAGGTAGAAAGAATTACAGAGGTTGACGTTACAACGGGCAAGGCAAACCGTGTAATGAATTACATAATGATTTTTCCGGCAACGCACTATGCCGTGGAGCGAGAGAAAATTTTAACTCAAATTCCGTTTATAAAGGCGGATATGGCGGCTCAGGCTGAGTATTTTAAGTCACAGGACAAGTTTCTTGAGGCAGAGCGGATAGTTCAACGTACGACTTACGACATGGAGATGTTGCAGGAAGTTGGATATTGCAGCGGAATTGAAAACTATTCTCGTTACTTTGACGGAAGAAAACCCGGAGATGCGCCCTATACACTAATGGACTTTTTCCCCGATGACTATCTGCTTTTTGTCGATGAGTCGCACGCTACGCTTCCGCAGGTTAGGGGAATGTATAACGGAGATAAGGCTAGAAAGGAAATGCTGATAAAGTACGGTTTCAGACTTCCTTCGGCATCGGACAACAGACCGCTCAAATTTGAGGAGTTTAACACTAGGATTAATCAAGGTATTTATGTATCAGCCACGCCATCTGACTATGAAAAAGAGCTTTCAAAGGGTGAAATTGTCGAACAAATTGTTCGCCCGACAGGGCTTATTGATCCGGATATCACAATTAAACCCGTGGAAAACCAGCTGGACGACCTTTTGGGCGAAATTCGAAACACCGTCCAAAAAGGTTTCAGTGTTCTTGTGACAACTCTTACCAAAAAGCTTGCAGAGAGGTTAACCGAGTATTATACTGAGATGGGTGTTCGTGTGCGCTATATGCATTCTGACATAGACACGCTTGAGCGCATAGAGATTATAAGAGGGCTTAGGAGCAAGCAGTTTGATGTGCTCGTCGGCATAAATCTTTTGCGTGAAGGATTAGACATTCCGGAGGTTGCTCTGGTCGCAATCCTAGACGCAGACAAAGAGGGTTTTCTCAGAAACGAGACCTCGCTTATCCAGACTATAGGGCGCGCTGCAAGAAATGCCGAGGGGCGAGTAATTCTATATGCAGATAAGATGACAAGGTCGATAAAAAGCGCAATGGAAGAAACCGAGCGCAGGCGAGAACTCCAAAAGCGCTACAACAGGATGATGGGAATAACGCCGAAATCCATCGTAAAAGAGGTGACGTTGCCTGTTGATATGTCTGTGGATTTTGAAGAGGAGAATGTCAAAATCATTGGCGACATAGATGAGAGGATTGAGCAGCTTGAAGCACAGATGAAGGCGGCGGCGCTGGAGCTGGAATTTGAGGTTGCCGCTAAGCTGCGTGATGAAATTAAGGAACTTAAAACAATTAGAAAAGGAAGTTGATTTTGAAAGAGGAAATAGTAATTAGGGGTGCTAGGGAGCACAACTTAAAAAACATAGATTTGAGGCTGCCGAGAAATAAATTTATTGTGCTTACAGGGCTTTCGGGAAGCGGTAAGTCGTCTCTTGCCTTTGACACAATATACGCTGAAGGCCAAAGGAGATATGTGGAGTCGCTCTCGGCGTATGCAAGACAGTTTTTAGGACAGGTAGAAAAACCGGATGTTGATTTTATCGGTGGGCTTTCGCCTGCGATTTCTATAGATCAAAAGACGACAAACAGAAACCCGAGGTCTACAGTGGGAACGGTTACGGAAATTCACGATTACCTTAGAATTTTGTATGCGCGTGCGGGAATTCCTCACTGTACAATTTGCGGAAAGCCCATTGAAAGACAGTCTGTTGATCAGATTATCGACCATGTAATGAAAGAGTTTTCGGATGCGAGAGTAAACATAATGTCTCCGGTCATGCGTGCAAAAAAAGGTGAGCACAAAAAGTTGTTGGCAAACCTTCAAAAGAGCGGATATGCTCGTGTTCGCGTGGATGGAAATTTGTATACTTTAGACGAGGAAATCGACCTTGCGAAGAATATAAAGCACACGATAGACGTCGTAGTGGACAGAATAAAGCTCAAAGAAGGCGCTGAACAGCGACTTGCCGACTCAATTGAGACTGCGTTAAAGCTTTCAGGCGGGCTTATTGTCATACAAAATCACGACACTGAAAACTACTCGTGTGCAGACTGCGGAGTGAGTATTGAGGAAATCTCTCCCAGGATGTTCTCGTTTAACTCCCCATTCGGAGCGTGTCCAGACTGTTCAGGGCTCGGTGTTATCATGAAAATAGACCCGTCTACCATAGTTCCAAATGGCGAGCTTTCCCTTGCGGACGGATGTGTTCGAGTTTCGGGATGGAACCTTTCGGCTTGGGAGGGCTGGAATATGCAAAACTTCCGCGCTGTTGCAAAAAAGTTCGGATTTTCCATGGATACGGCATGGAACGAACTGAGCGAAAGCGCACAGAATCTGATTTTGTACGGAACGGGTGAAGAAAAAATCGAAGTCAACTACACGTCCAGTTCGGGAACTTCAAGATATAACAAACCGTTTGAAGGAGTTATTCCAAACCTTGAGCGACGCTTTCGTGAGACAAATTCAGATGGGGTAAAGGCGGAAATTGCAGAATACATGGTGGAAACTCCGTGTACAGTGTGCGAAGGGTTAAGATATAAACCCGAGACACTGGCTGTAAGGATAGGCGAGTTTAACATTGCACAACTTTCGGATTTGAGTGTCACAAAAATTCGCGGGTTTTTAAATACTATTGAGCTAAACGACAGGCAAAGAGCTGTTGCCAACAGAGTATTAAAGGAACTTAACGCAAGACTAAACTTTCTTGTAGACGTGGGGCTTGAATACCTCACACTTTCCCGTTCAGCAATGAGTCTTTCGGGTGGAGAAGCACAGAGAATTCGCCTCGCGACACAGATTGGCTCGGGGCTTGTTGGAGTGTTATACATTTTGGACGAGCCGAGCATCGGCCTGCATCAGCGGGACAACACTAGATTGCTAAACAGCCTAAAGGGTTTAAGAGATCTCGGAAATACGCTTATCGTCGTCGAACACGACGAGGAAACAATGCTTAGCGCAGATTGTCTTGTCGACATAGGGCCGGGGGCAGGAGTGCACGGTGGAGAAATTGTAATTTGCGACACTCCCGAAGAGGTAATGAAGTGTGAACGTTCAATCACAGGACAGTATCTTTCGGGCAAAAAGAGCATTCCCGTACCCGCTGAGCGTAGAGAGGGAAATGGTCAGTTTATCAGTATTATAGGCGCAAGCGAAAACAATTTAAAAAATGTTTCGGTAGACATTCCGATAGGAAAAATTACGGGGGTAACAGGCGTTTCGGGAAGCGGAAAATCTACCCTGGTTAACGAGATTTTGTACAAAGCTGCGACAAAGTCAATAAACGGTTCAAGGCAGAGGCCGGGCAAGTGCAAAAAGGTCGAGGGACTGCATTTCTTAGATAAAGTTGTGGACATAGATCAGTCGCCGATAGGAAGGACTCCTCGCTCAAATCCCGCTACTTATACGGGTGTTTTTGACCATGTTCGAGATTTGTTTTCGCTCACGACGGATGCAAAAGTAAGAGGATACAGCAAAGGCAGGTTTTCCTTTAACGTCAAAGGCGGAAGGTGTGAAGCTTGCAGGGGTGACGGAATCATAAAAATTGAAATGCATTTTTTGCCTGATGTGTACGTGCCCTGCGAGGTCTGCAAGGGAATGCGGTATACAAGAGAAACTCTTGAAGTTAAATATAAGGGAAAAAATATCTACGAAGTGTTGGAGATGACGGTCGAAGATGCACTCGGGTTCTTTTCAAGTATACCCAAGATTTCAAATATTCTTCAAGTTCTATTCGACGTTGGACTAGGGTATATAAAACTCGGGCAGCCTTCGACGACACTTTCGGGCGGTGAGGCGCAGAGGATAAAGCTAGCTACGCATCTTTCAAAACGCCAAACGGGAAGTACTCTGTTTATTCTGGATGAACCGACAACGGGACTTCACATTGCTGATGTAAAAAAACTGATTGCCATGATAGACCGGCTTGCAGACAAAGGCAATACACTTGTCGTAATCGAGCACAACTTGGATGTTATAAAGTGTGCAGATCACATTATAGATTTGGGGCCTGAAGGTGGAGACGGCGGAGGAACTGTTGTCGCGACGGGTACACCCGAGCAGGTAGCAAAGCATAAGAGCAGCTACACGGGCGAATATTTAAAAAGGGTGCTAAAATGAAGAAATTAGTAATATTAATTCTGGCAATCTCGCTTGTGCTTTGTGCATGCGCGCCCGAAGAGCAGGCAACCTTTGAAGATGGAGAAGTCCTGCTCAGTATAGATGGTCAGGCGATTATGAACGGCGAGGATATTAATCTTGCACTTAAAGAAGCGGAGTTGCAAAATGAAGTTTACGGCACGGACGCAGACGAAGATTTTGTGTTTGAGCTTTATGCGGAAACGAGAATTCTCGCGTATTTAGCCGATGAATATAAAATCGAAGTGGACGAAGAATACTATGAAGCGACTTGGAATGCCTATCTATCGGAGCTAAAAGAAGACGAGAGCAGGGCAGAGGAACTGGGAATGCTTCTGGCAACAATGGATGCACTTTTGATGAACGAGGAGCAATACTCCGAATACGTAGTTGCGGAGTATATATTAAACGCCAAAGTGGAGGAGTTTATTGCTTTTGTTGCGAGCGATTTTTCGCAAATAACAGATCCATACACTATGACACAGACGGTAAAAGAAAACATAGCGGAAATTGTGCGCATTGAAGGGTTGGAGTGCTTTTATCCGGGAAAAGAAAGCTATTTCCCGAGTTTTGAATATACTGTAGGAGAATAGAATGAATTTAAAGAATATTGAGTGCTTTGTGTTTGACATGGACGGGACAGTCTATCTGGGAAATCGAGTGATTGACGGGGCAATCGAACTTATAGAGCACCTGCAAAAAAATAGGATAAAATTTTTCTTCTTTACAAACAATTCGTCAAAATCTCCGGATGAGTACGTAGATAAACTGACAAAGATGGGTTTTGCGGGAATTTTGGTAGAACATGTTGTCACTTCGGGAAGTGTGCTGGCAGACTATGTGCTTAACAATTACAAAGTTCCCAAAATATACCTTGCGGGAACTCCTGCACTGCACGAACAGCTCGAAGAAAGAGGAATTGTCTTAGCGGAGATTGGTGATAGCGACGTAAGTGCGGCGGTTATGGGATTTGACACTACTCTTGACTATGAAAAACTTGACAATATATGCAGACTTGTTGCAAAAGGCAAGGATTTTTTGGCTACAAATGTTGACAAAGTTTGTCCACTTCCGGGAGGAGATTTCATGCCCGACTGCGGTTCAATGTGCAAGCTTATCACGCATAGCACCGGTGTTGAGCCGAAATTTTTGGGGAAACCATTTGCGCAGACTGTCGAATGTATTTTAAATCTTAGCGGAAAGCCGAGAGAGAAAATAGCGATGGTAGGGGATAGGTTGTATACGGATATAGCCACCGCGAAAAACGGAAGAATAATGGGAATTGCCGTGTTGTCAGGCGAAATTACTATGAGCGATATAGAAGATTCTGACATAGATCCGGATTTAATTGTGGATAGCGTTGCCGATATACTGGAGGAAATAAGGAGATAAGAGGCGGTATAGAGTCTAAGATTTTCCGCTCTTTGATACTCTGAACTCACAATAATATTGCGGGATTTGTGCTGTTGCGACACTGCATCTGTTTATCTACAAAATTCGACAATTATTGCTTTTTTTTGTTGCGAAGAATTATGAATTATGATATTATTAAAGTGTCTGTATAAAAAGCTTTATTATATGGACATAGTAATTTGATAAGTCAAGGAGTACATTCAAAGTGAAGAAAATCAGAAACAAACTTATCCTGGTAATTCTTGGATCCATCATCATCACATCGGCCGTTTTGGGGATAGTATCGGTTAGTTCAACGCTGGTGTCGTCATCTGAAACTACGAAAAACAATCTCATAGAAACAGTTTCGATAGCTGCGCAAACTGTTAGCAGCACAATAGGTTCATATTCAGTAGCGGTAGGAGAGATGTCGACAAGTTCTGTGCTCACATCTGGAACTTCGACGCATGAGGAAATAAAGGAGTATATCGACGCAAAGACTCAACAGTACTATATGCGTTCAGGTGGATTCATTGACGCAAGCGGAGTCGAAATATTT
>CAYJIQ010000015.1:14617-15559 GCA_964370275.1 uncultured Christensenellaceae bacterium | reverse complement strand
CAAATCAGAGACTACATCCTCAACACAAGTTCGGGGAGAATTCATCTGCCCGAATGTCCGAGTGTGGACGACATGGCGGAACACAACAAGGAGTTTTTCACGGGAAGCATTGACGAGCTTGAAGGCTTTGAACCCTGCAAAAATTGCCTCGGTTGACCAAACGGAACAATTGTAAACATTGATACAATTAACGGGCAAAATGTTTACTTTTTTATGCATTATATGTATAATGAGGTTTGGAATAATTGAGGAGAACTTTATTTTGAAGAAATTGCTTATATTTTTAGTCATTACAGCGACACTGCTTAGCGGGTGTGTCCCCGAAATCGTCGTACCTTCACCTTTGCCGACGAGTGTTCAAGCTGTATTGCAGACGCCTGAGCCTACACCCGAACCGACGCCCGAACCGACACCGACTCCTTCGCCGACACCCGAGCCGACGCCGACAGACCCTGTACTTGCAAGAGTTCAAGAACTGACGGACAGAGAGCTTATCGGCCAACTCGTCATGGCCGGGTTTGACGGAACACGCAACCCTTCTGAGGACTTCATAACACTTATGGAGGACTACAAATTGGGCAATGTTATTTTATTCGGCTGGAACACGGATACCTTTGACCAAACGGCGGAACTTACCGCAAACATAAGGGAATATAACCCACTTCCTGACATCCCGCTTTTCATCTCGACGGATGTCGAAGGCGGACAGGTCGTGCGTTTCCAATGGTCGCCCTGGCCTTCGAGCGCAGAGCGTCTCATGGAGAGAAACGATGTTGAGTATGCTTACGAACAGTTTTTAAGAATCGGAACTCAGCTAAAAGAGATTGGAATTAACATGGATCTCGCTCCCGTACTCGACATGTCTATAGAAGGCAGCGACTTTTTGGGCAACAGAGTGTTTGGAAGCGACCCCGAAGCCGCGATTCCTATAGCCGATGCCTG
>CAYJIQ010000015.1:12160-14607 GCA_964370275.1 uncultured Christensenellaceae bacterium | reverse complement strand
GTTTGCAGGATGCAAACGTGGTTTCCGTCGTAAAACATTTCCCGGGTCACGGAACCACCTCCACCGACTCGCACGACGTTACCCCAACGCTTGAAACGACCCTTGAAGAATGGGAATCATACGAAAAAATTCTGTTTGAAGAAGGAATTAAGTCGGGAATCGACGGAATGCTCGTCGGACATCTTCTCTTTGAAAATATAGACGACGAAATAGCCTCGGTTTCTGATTACTTTATCGGCGAAATCCTACAAGACGATATGGGGTTTGAAGGCATTGTCATGTCCGATGATCTGAGGATGGAAGGCCTTACACGCCATATGAGCGAGGGCGAAGCCGCAGTCGAATTTATCGAAGCCGGCGGAGATCTCGTGCTCATCGGGCGGTATATGGACAAACAGACAGACGTTCTTGACAGCTTATACGAAGCGCTTCAGTCCGGAAGGCTCACTCGCGAGCGCCTTGAACACAGCGCATATAAAATTATCTCAAAAAAGCTTGAAGTTGGTGAATAATATGGAGCTGTTATCTCCTGCGGGAAGTTTTGAAAGTTTAAAGGCGGCAGTTCAGTGCGGTGCAAACGCAGTATACCTCGGCGCGGGAAATTTTCATGCAAGACAGTTTTCAGGCGGATTTGAGAACTTAGGGCAGGCGTTTGACTACGCCCATCTGCGAAACTGCAAAGTCCACGTCGCCATGAACACACTTCTGCCGGACAGGGATTTTGACGAGTGGGTGGAAAACGCAAAGCAAGTAATATCGCTCGGTGCGGACGCCATTATCGTCCAAGATTTAGGTGCGGCAACGATTCTTAGGCAGATTTGCCCGAGTATCCCCCTGCATATCAGCACACAGGCGACAGTTCACAACAGCCTCGGCGCAAAAGCCATGAAAAGCTTGGGCGCAAGTCGTGTCGTTTTGGCAAGGGAGCTTACTAAAAACCAAATTTTTCAAATTCATAAAAATTGCGATATAGAGCTGGAGGTTTTTGCCCACGGCGCTCTTTGTGTTTGCTATTCGGGAAGATGCCTTATGAGCAGTTTTATCGGTGCCCGAAGCGCCAACAAGGGTATGTGTGCACAACCTTGCAGACTTCCGTACACAATCGACGGCAAAACGAGCTATGCATTAAGCGCAAAGGATTTGTGCCTTGTTAGCGAGCTTGAAAGCATGAAGCAGGCGGGTGTCTCCTGCATAAAAATCGAAGGTAGGATGAAGCGACCGGAGTACGTTGCCGCAGTGACAAGAATCTACAAAAAGGCACTGGACGGCTTTAAGATTACTAAGCAGGATATGGAAACTCTTCTCCTCGCGTTTAACCGCGGCGAGTTTACAAAGGGACTTTTCAGCGGCGAAGAGCATAGAATCTATTCTCCTCAACCGGGAAATCTCGGTTTGAATTTAGGCAAGGTCCTCTACAAAACAAAAAATTCCGTCTGTGTGGCAACCTCCAGAGAGGTTCACGTCTCAGACGAAATAGTCCCCACGACCCCCGACGCGCCGACACAGAAGGTAAGGAGCGTTCGCAAGGTATCAAGAGGATACGAGCTTGAAGTCTCGAATGCTGGTGCTTTTGGCGATAATGCTCGGCTAATCCGAGATACATCAAACTTTGCCGACCTTTCGGCATGCGTCCACGCTAACAACATTAAAACCCCTTTAAATGCACATTTTTCACTCAAACCCGGACGTCCCGTTTCACTTGAAGTATACTCAAGCGACGGGCATTTTGCGCAGGTTACGGCAGACAAACCCGAAGTCGCACAAAAGCGAAGCCTGGCTGAGGAAATCGTGCACAAACAACTTCGCAAGACAGGCGATGTTCCCTTTTACTTTGATGAAATCTCGACTGAATTGCAGGAAGGCTACACATGTCCCGCAAGCGCCTTAAACGAACTTAGAAGGAGCGCTATAGCGGAAATTTCTGCACAGATTTTGCACAGAGACCTTCCACAATTTTTTCCCTACAAAAAAACCAAGAGCAAGACTGTCCCTCAAAAATCTCCAAAGATATCCGTTGTTTGCAATACAAAAGAGCAGTACGAGGCTGTGTCTAAATATGCCGACATAGCGTACGTACCCATGAACTTCGCCCTTACACTGAGCTGCGAGATTGTCGGCAGATATCCCGATATCATGAGCGACACCCAATACGCCGAACTTAATAAATACGAGGAGAACTTTAAATCTATTCTCACGAGCGAGCATATTTTGACGCAACGAAAAAAAATCGCGGACAGCGATTTTAACGTTATGAACTCGCACAGTGCAAAGGCGCTTTCAGATTTAGGGTTTAGCCGAATTTGTCTTTCACGAGAGCTTAACATTGCTCAAATTCGTTCTATAAATGCGTGTTGCGAGACAGAAGTCGTCGCATACGGACACACAACACTCATGACCACCGAGCATTGCCCGATAGACTGCGACAAAAAGAGCTGCAAGGTAAAAAG
>CAYJIQ010000015.1:0-12150 GCA_964370275.1 uncultured Christensenellaceae bacterium | reverse complement strand
TTTATGACGGACAGAAAAGGCAAAAAGTTTCCCATCTTACACACGGGAACAGATTGCAGGGTGCGCATCTTAAACACCGTCCCAATTTTCATCGCAGACAAGCTACACAAAATCTCCGCAGATGTTTTTCGGTTGGAGTTCACGTTCGAACCTCCCGACCACTGCGCAATGATTACAAAGCTATATGCAGACGCACTCAAAGGAAATCTTGTGCAAAATCCGCTTACTGACTATACAAACGGACACTTTACACGCGGATTATGAGTCACTTTGCAAAGAAAACCTATATCCCTTATTTCTCACAAAGTCTATAGTGTATCCACTTCCCGTAATCTTCTTTCTTAACCTCGAAAGCGACGAACGAACAGCCTGTGAGTCTTTTAACATGGGAATATTCCACACGTCACGGTAAATTTGCTCCGAACTTATGCAATCATTTTCATTTGTGACCAGCATACGCAGAACCTGAAATTCTTTTACTGTAAGCGCAAGGTCTTCTCCCGCAAGGTATGCCTGAAACGTATCCGGTTTTAGCAGGAGCGTTCCTTTTTTGATGTCGTTTATCGCTGTTGGCGTCTCCTGTTGTGACACAAAATTTTTGAGCAACAGTGCCATTACCCTCGCCTTTAGTTCGGTAATCCTATAAGGCTTTGTCATGTAATCATCCGCACCCTCGGTAAGCCCCTGTAAAATATCCTCATATTGGCGCTTACTCGTGAGCATGAGAATTTTTGTATCCTTGTTTTGCTCGCGTATTTCGGGAACAAGGCTCAGCCCATTGCCATCGGGAAGCATTATATCTAAAATTGCAATGTTTATTTTCTTTCCCGATAGAAGCTTTCTCGCCTCTGCCAAATTCATAGCGGTATAAACTACATGGCCATCTCTTTCAAAAGTCATTCGGTTAGCAGTGAGGACATTTTCGTTGTCCTCTACAAGTAAAAGTACGTAACTCTGTTTTTCCATAATTACTCCCTTTCCTGAAAAAGCGGGAGGCAAAAGCGCACTGTCGTGCCCTCTCCCTCGTTGCTGTTAATTTCGATAATTCCGCCGTGGGCTTCCACGATTTTTTTACAAATATACAGTCCCAACCCCGTTCCCGTAGGATTTTTATTTTCGGGAAAACGTTCAAAGAGTTGGGGCAAAAGTTCAGGCGATATCCCATTGCCCGTGTCTGCAACGGTAAAAACGGCAAATTCTTCCTCTGCGTAGCAGGAGATTGTGACAGTTCCGTTCACGGTATGCTTAACCGAGTTTGACAGTAAGTTTATAAGCACCTGCAAGATCCTCTCACCGTCTGCCTCTATGTACTGAACATACTCGTCCATCATAGTGTTAAGTGTGTTATCTCCCTTGTTCATTATCGGGAAATACTGTTCTTCGAGTACATTAAACATCCACTTTACATCGAGCGTTCCCATATGTATCCTAAAATTCCCGCTGTCCAATGCGACGGTATCAAGCAGTTGCATGACCATGCGCTCCATTCTGTCTGCCTCGTCGACAATCCTTCTCATGTTGTCCTTAACAAGTTCTCTTGGAACAACTTCGTCGTCTGCCATGTCTCCCGAAAGCTGTGCGAGACTTGAAACTGCCGCAATCGGCACTTTTAGCTCGTGTGAAAGCGAGCCTAAAAAGTCTTCCTTTGAGTCGTTTATCCTGCGCAAAGTCTTCGCTTCCTCGACACTTTCTCGTTCCTTTTGCTTAACGCTGTCCATAACACGCATTGTAGCCCTGAAAAACGCCGCCATCGAAATTACCGAAAACACCAAAAGCGAGAAGTCTTCGACTGGGAATGTTATGCCCAGAGGATCAAGTCCGTAATATGCAAATTCATCGTGTGCAACGCACAGCATATAAAACAGTGACCCTCCCATAAACACCCAGTGTTCTGTATGTATCTTTCCCGCCCGAACAAATTTTGGAAAGCGTATCATCATTACGATTATTACAAAAACTATAGTTACAAAGTATGCAATTTGAAAGCCAATCTGCGTGTAGGAAAGCTCGTATGGCGGACAAACGATGCAAAATACCGAGTATGCGCCGAAAATTTCTGCAAACAGCACAACAAACCATCGCGGAAGCGCCTTTGGAAATTCCCAGCTTATTATGAGTATGAGCAACATCACAGCAATCGGATCTGAAACGTAATCTGCTTTAAATATAACTTCCCACGGAAGCTCTGGAAGCCACGATGCAACAATGCTCGGATTTTCCACCATAGTTCGCACAGCCCAAGCCAGGCAAAGCAATGCAAAATATATATTTGAAGGATACGTGTTTACCAGCATATAAAGCAACATATGCACGATAAATATAGCCAAGAACACCCCTGCAAAAAGCGCCGTCATGTCCGTCTGCACTGTGACAAAGTGCTTTAGTACCTCAGGAGTTGATACATAAATCCCCTCTTCTTCGCCGTTTATTTGGTGGACAAAGTTTGACGTTTGCCTGACAATTTCAACCCTGCCATCTATCGGCTGAATTTCAAAATACACCAACTGTTTCCCGGGAATGCTCTGCTCCTCTTCCGTTGCGGGAATGCCAACCTCCTGCCTTAGCTCTCCGTTTATGTATATTCGTTCCGCATAGCCTAAGCTTTGCATAGCTATCATGTATGTCGAATTATCTGCAAACTCTATAATTATTTTTGAAGTGCTGCTTGTTGAATTGAGTTCACCAAGCACAGCCTCGTCTTCTCTTTGTTCAAATTCCTCAGGAGTAAGAAGTTCGTTTTCTATATGAAAAACGTCTCCGCGGAGCATCAAATAGCCGTCCTCAAAGTCGAACTCCGAAACATTCCACGCGCCCGTACTAGCTATCGCCCACTTGTATTCGTATTTATTTGAAATATATTGAGAGCGGAAAAACCACAACACAAAGCAAAAGACAATTGTCACGAGCAATATGAGTGCTATTACCACCGGGTTCGTTCTCATCGGCATTCTGCTTTTCACGCTATCCCTCCGAACTTATGGTTATATTTATGTGTTTCCAAAGACGCATTTTGCTCAAAAAAAATTGAGCAGTTAAGATAACACATTATATCACTACTCAGCTTGTTTTGCAATAAAAACACGGCAATTTTTACAATCACCGTGTTTTTAGCTTAAAATTGTTAAATTTATTATTTATCAAACACCTTTATCGGCGGTGCAGGGAACCAAGAAGATGTCTTGTTTGCTATCTTTACAAGCATCAGCATTACCGGCACTTCCACGAGAACTCCGACTATCGTTGCGAGCGCAACTGGGCTATCCGTACCAAAAAGTGCGATTGCAACAGCGACGGCAAGCTCAAAGAAATTTGATGCGCCGATCATCCCTGCAGGAGCCGCAATGTTGTATGGAAGCTTTAGCAACCTGCACGCAACGTATGCTATAAAGAATATTAGGAAGGTCTGGATGATTAGCGGAACTGCGATTAGCAGGATGTGGAGCGGATTTTCCACTATAACACTTCCCTGGAAAGAAAATAGCAATACGAGCGTCAACAGAAGTCCTATGATAGTAGCATTTGAAAATTTAGGAATAAACTTTTTTTCAAAATATTCTTTACCCTTTTTTCTTGTCATAAGAACCCTGGTTAATATTCCGCCTACCAACGGAATTACCACAAAGAGCACAACCGAAAGTATGAGCGTATCCCACGGAATCGCAACTCCGCCAACTCCCAGCAAAAATGCAACCAGCGGCGTGAATGCTATGAGGATAATCAGGTCGTTTGTCGCAACCTGAACTACGGTAT
Source organism: uncultured Christensenellaceae bacterium (assembly GCA_964370275.1). Lineage (GTDB taxonomy): Bacteria > Bacillota > Clostridia > Christensenellales > Christensenellaceae > CAYJIQ01. The sequence goes on along the minus strand of CAYJIQ010000015.1, from coordinate 8,400 downwards.
ACGCGGGATTTCCCTTTGTAAGCGTACTCCACACAAAAACCATAGCCGTACAAGGAGCTGCACCGAGAAGCACTGCGCCCGCCAGATAGTCCTTTGCGAGTTCTTCGGGGATAAGTGCGCTAAACACTGTGTAGAAGAAAAACGAAGCTATTGCAAACATTGTAAAGGGCTTTATCAACCAGTTTACCACCCAAGTTACAAAGAGACCTTTTGGGTTTTTGCCAACATCCTTTACGCTTTTAAAATCGACCTTCATCATCATCGGGTAGATCATAATCCAGATTAAAATTGTTATCGGTATAGAGACATTTGCATATTCAAACTGCCCCAAAAATTCGGGAATTTGCGGTATAAACTGTGCTATCAAGATGCCGACACCCATACACAATACAACCCAAACCGTTAAATATTTTTCAAAAAATCCTATACCCTGTGTGCTTTGCTTTTCCATAATTTCCTCCAAAAATTTAATTAAAACCCTAAATAAAACATATAGAATCCTATTAGTAGGATGAGCGAGCCTAAGATGTATTTTATCCACTTACTAAGAGAACCGTATTTACCACCGGCAGAGAGTTTGTTTGCAAAGCCAACCGAAGTTCCCGCGACGACGACGAGCACGCTATGCCCTATGGAATAAAGGAGCAACAGTACGATCCCCCAAACGACACTTCCGCTTCCCGCAACTATCGAAAGCAGCACGATGAGCACCGGAGTTGCACAGGGCGAGGAAAAAACACCACCCAATATTCCCGCTAAAAATGCACCGATATATCCCCGCTTAGAACTTTTTGAAAGCAGGTTTGACGAGGGAATAAAGTTGAAAATCTCAAATGTCTGCAGTGCCATTAGCATCATGAGAATTCCGAGCACTATGTACCACCAACTTGCAGAATTACCTATCAGCCCCCCGACCAGAGACGCTATAGTTCCCAGCGCCGTAAAGGTGACCGCACTTCCAAGCGCAAAGACCATCGAGAGTTTAAAGGATTTTTTTGTGTCCCCTCCCGAAGTCCCTCCGACATAGCCGATTACGAGCGGAACACTCGAAAGTGAACACGGAGTTATCGAGGTCAGCACTCCCGCAAGAAGCGCTATAAGAGGCGCTAGCCAGACGCTTGTTTCAATGAGATTAGAAAGTTGCTGTAATATATCGTCCATACTATTCTACTCCCATGTCGGCTAGGATAGCACGCATTTGTTCCTCTGTCAGCCCGCCTTGATGTGCGGTGAATATATGTTCTCCCGTGTCCTTGTCCGTGTACTGAACAAGCTCAACTCCGACGTCGGCTGTAGGCATATATGGATTTCCCTGTGCGTCGTAGAAAATCTGAGTGGGAATCACCTGAACGGGAAATCCTGTCGCTCCACCCGGGTTTTTCCACACGTCTACAAACTGAATAATCGCCGTTTCCTGCATCTCTTCGTTGAGCTCTTCGAGCACAGGCGCCATTTCGACGCAGGGGACACACTCGTCCGCTCCAAAGTCCACGATAACGGGCATTCCGTGCGATGTTATCTCATCTACGTCCACCTCAGAGATGTTTAGCGGAAAAGCACTTTGTTCGGAAACTTGCTCGATTTGCTGCACATCGCCTTCTGACGCCTCTTGTTGTGTTTGCGAATCATAACTCGCACTTTGAGCCGTCTGTTGCGACTGCGCCTCATCAACTTGCGCCGGGTTCCTAAATAGCCAAATTCCCGCAATAACGAGCACCATACATGTAGGAACGATTATCTTTATGAGCGTCTGCTTTTTCATAAGCCATCACCTTTACCTTTCACATCGAATCATTTCAATGCGTCAATTATAGGCTATGTATTTAAACTTGTCAATATGTTATAAACAAATTTAAATCATTTTGTTAAAAAAAGTTGACTAATCCATAAAAATTTGATAGCATTCTTAAAGAAAAGAGGTGGCAGATGAAGGCATACGAACAAAATCAACAACAGAGCAAACTTCTACGCATGTTAACGGGTGAAATTCAAGCTATCGACTCAGATGAACAGACGTTTTGTTGTGTTGTAATTGCAAACAGGAAAAACACCAAAGATGAAGATATGGACTATCTTGCACTTGCGGAGGCGGACAAAAAGTTTGAGAGCGATATTTCGATGCTCTTTGCTTCACACCCCACATCCGTACTTAAAACAAATCACCTTGAGAGAGCTATCATCATTTCTTGCAAAAGCATCGACGAAGTGCTCCGCCTAAGAGACATGATAAGCCACAACTCAAGTGCACACAGGAACATACACTTTGCATTTAGTGCACCAAAGCCATATGCGAATATGGCAGACTGTTATACACAAGCACTGCGCACAAAAGAGCCTCACTTTGTCGTGGGCGACCAGAATATCTTCTATTACGACAAAATTTGCGATGATACCTCTTCGGCGGACAGCTTTGTAGAGATAGGCGAAAATGATCTCGCCCGGCTAATTACGTCGGCAAAGCAAAGCGCTATTAAAGAATACTTTGACGAAATAGGCGAAGAAATCGCACAAAAGCAAGTAAAATCATACATCCAAATGCTCATGATTGTAAGCAATGTACATTTTAAGCTTATGAAGCTGCTTTCAAGCAAAGTTAATGGTTGCTCGTGTGATTACATTCCAACCGAGCTTTCCTACCGCAGCATTATTTCAAAGTCCTCATATCCCGCTATGATAGATGGACTTTGCGACTTGGCTCTTGAGATAAGCGACATTATCGAATCCTCAAAAAATTTCCCTACTATGTTTGAAGATGCAAAGCAGTTTATGCTTAAGAACTACACAGACAAAACTTTGACACTAAGAGGAGTTTCGGAGCAAACTAACGCACGCTACCTAAGCGCGATTTTTAAACAAAATACAGGCAAGACTTTCGCCGAATTTTTAACCGATCTGCGTATGCAAAAGGCGAAAGAGCTTCTCACTTCTTCTATGTCCACCCCGGATGTCGCACAGGCGGTAGGGTATGAAGATTCGACATATTTTAACACGGTTTTCAAAAGTTATTTCGGAAAATCTCCGACAGATATAAAAAATTAGGAGGAACAACTATGAACAAACAAGTCTTTGGCAAAACGGCAGACGGCCAAACCGTTCACATCTACACCCTTGCAAATACAGCGGGTCTCATCGTAAAACTGCTCGACTACGGAGCGTTGCTTCAGTCGATAATCGTTCCCACCTCACAGGGAGTTCCCGTAGACGTAATTCTCGGGTTTGACACCATAGAAGAATACGAAAAGGATACCTCTCACCAAGGTTCTGTGATTGGGCGCGTAGCAAACAGAATTTCAGGCGCAGAGTTTGAGCTTAACGGCAAAAAATATATTCTTGCAAAAAACAACAAGGAACACTGCCTGCACGGCGGAAAAAAGGGCTTTGAGAGATATGTTTTTGAAGCAACCAAAGTTGCGGACAACGCAATTAAGTTTAGCAGATTTTCTCCCGATGGCGAGGAGAACTTCCCCGGCAACATGCAGATGAGCGTTACTTATACGCTTACGGACAAAGGCGAGCTTGTCCTCGACTATTTCGCAACCTGCGACGATGACACGCCGGTAAACCTGACAAACCACGTATATTTCAACCTTGACGGAGGCGGAACACACCACAACCACGTCATGCATATGCCCTGCGAGCAGTTTCTTGCAAACGTAGCCTCGGGAGTTCCGACGGGCGAGTTTGTAAACGTCGCTGGAACGGCATTTGACTTTAGAACACCAAAGACTATTGCTCAAGACCTGTTTTCGGGCGATGCACAGGTCGATATCGTCGGCGGATATGACCACAACATGGTTTTTGGCAAAGTTGGCAAGATGAAGGTGATGGCAGACGTAAAATCTACGCTTAACTCAATCGGCATGGAGGTTTCGAGCACACTTCCCGGCGTTCAGTTTTATTCGGGCAACTTCCTAACTCCGAGAAACGGCAAAGGCGGGCAAACCTACGACAAGCACGGCGGTTTTTGCCTCGAAACCCAACACTATCCCGATTCTGTCAACCATCCCGAGTTCCCAAGCTGTATACTAAAAAAGGGCGACGAGTATTCTCACCGCACCATTTTCAAGTTCTATAAGTTCTAGTACACAGCAGATGTAAGCTTTTCGCTTGCATCTGCCCAGCCTGTCAATAAAGTTAAAACAGGCTGTAGAGTGTCAAGAAAGTCTGCAAGCCGAGGCGCAAGGTTTTGCATTCGAGGGAGCTTATCTATAATAAGTGACCGATAAATGCAAGTTCTTGCAACGAAAGAAGCAAAAATCCCCCTAGTTTTAGAGGGATTTTTGCGTTTGCGGGCTTTATTGACGCTCTGAGCAGATGTAAGCTTTTCGCTTGCATCTGCCGTTTTTTATGGCACAAGCATCTGCGATATCATCACAACACCTTGCGATGTCAAGTATACGTGTGCCATTATTCCTCCATTTTCATGCACATAGTCGGCAAAACTTTGGTTTATATACCCATTGCGTTCCTCATAAGCTACGACGACAAAATTCGACAAATCCACCTCTTCAAACACTTCCTCTGCGTTTGCGGTGTAGGTTTCACCTTCTCCCGAACCCGGCTCGAAGTTTTCGCTTATCTCCATATAGTCAAGTGTCGCCACAAATCCCTCGTCTCTCTGAACAACACTTTCGATGAATGCACCTTTCAACTCAACAGTTTCGCCCGTCTGCGAAAGATTCCCCCAAACTTGCTCAACATCTATATTTTGCGAGACGTTGAAGTTAATCTTTGCAACATAACGCTCGTCCCTCTCCGCACTCGGCGAAACGAAGACGTAAATCTCATTGTTATTTGAAACGGTAAGTGTCTGCACCCTATCCTCGCCGTAATTCATCTCGCTTTCCTCTACACCTAACGCAACTCCGCCGTCCACTTCGCCAAATCCCTCGTCCGGCCCGCCTTCGATAGCCTCGTAAGATTCAAGGCTTATTACCCCTCCGCTGTAAAAATTTCTGCCGAGTTGAAGATGCAAGCTCGCAATTTCTCCCGCAACATCAATTTCGGGAATCGTGTGTAACCCTCCATTTTTAAAACCTGTCTGCGAATACGCCATGTTAGTGCGGTCTTCACCGTTGTTGACGGTAAGGTAAATCCCCTCGTTCATCATGTTTGCGGGCATTTCTCCGTCTGCCGTGTAACTTTTAATCTGCGCAAGCAAGTTTTTATCAGCCTCGTAATATTTACCATCGACGTTTAAAAATTCTCCCGGGACGACGCCTATCTCACGGGAAACATTGTCCTTTGTAAGCACGAACAAAGTGGTGCTTTCCCCCTCAAAACTCCAATTTTCTATCGGATTTCCCTGCACCGAATTTATCAGCGACACACACGAGGCAATCTCATCTTCTGCAAGCTTTCGGTGTTTAAGCTCCGAATTTTCTGTAAGTACTTGAACGTCTATCTGTCCGACATCCGAAACATTAAGCGTCTGTGCCCAAGAAATCCCCTCGCTCTGCTCTCCCTGCGTGAGGAAAAAAACACCCAATGCTAAGATAACGACAAGGCTTGAAACGCAGATTGCCACCTTGTATTTCAAAAACTTCTCCTGCATCTTTATCATGACGATTCTTCTCTTTACACCCTTTGCCCCCTCCGTCATGCAAAGTGCTCCGTGAATCACGGAAATATTTTGGCAAAGACCCAAAACTTCGACAAGCGATCGCGAATATTCCTTTTGGTCACTCACAAACCGCAATACAAAAACGTCATTTAGCAGTTCCATGTCCTCGCGTATATACTTAAACATAACCCAGACGATGGGATTAAACCAATATACGACTCGAAGAACAACGAGCAATGCATTTGCAAACATGTCTCCCCTCTTGCAGTGTGCAAGTTCATGAAGCAAAATATGTTCAATTTTTTCCTCGCTCATAGTTGTCACGTAGCTTGGAATCAGAATTTTCGGTCGAAAAGCGCCGATTACCGCAGGAGAATTTACATTGTTTTGAATATAGACGCGCACTTTGCCGTCATATCCGATTTTGCGCTTGCACTTCGTGATTATCTCGCTCTGCCAAACTTCGCCCCCCGCCTTAATTTTTCTCATAAGCGAAAGTTTACTGCGCAGGAAGATTGCTCCCATCACAGACATTCCGACCATCCACACACCCGCAACAACGACACCTTCTACGTTAAAATCGGTTACCATAGTCGACTCGTTAGTTTCTTCGTTAAAAACAGCGTAGGTTTGCGGAATTTCCTCTGTTATCGCCGTGTTTTCCCGGGGAATGTACAGCGGAATGTTTGTAATCACCGCCACATTGCTCTGCGGTCTAAAGGGAATTATCAGCGCCACCACCATGAGTCCCCACATCGCGTATTTCCAAACGGGAGAGATCAGCTTGTCGGCAAATTTTCTCACGATAAATACGATAGCCCCAATAATACTTGCCGAAATTGACATGTAAAACACCGTCCAAAATATCGGCGCAACTATGCTGTCAAGAAAATAATACATTTCAGTCCTCCTCTATGATGTCAAGCAACCTGCGTAAATCTTCCTTTGTAACATTCTCTTCTTTAACGAAATTAAGCAACATCTTTTCGTGCGAACCGTCAAAAACTCTGTTGACAAATCCGCTTGTCTGCTGTTTTGTGTACTCTGCCCGCGTTACGTTTGCACTGTATGTGTACGTCCTCGTACTCGCCTGAGTCGCCCTAACAGCCCCTTTAGAAACTAACCTGCCCAGAAGTGTTTTAAGCGTGCTAACATTTGCGTCCATTTCCCGAAAAATCTCGGGCGAAGTCAAGTTATCCCTTTGCCAAAGTACCTTCATTATAGGAAGTTCTGCATCTGCGATGTTAATGTTCATGTGTTTCTCCTTTCGCAGTGTTTATTCGAGTTTACATTTGTAATCTGTGCTTTCAGTTTACACTAGTAGTCCCGGCTTGTCAAGCACCTTTTTACGGACAGAGATTTATATCTGAGCTTTATTTCTCCAATCTCGGCTATTTATTTCAATGAATAGTATAAAAAATTGATTTGCGTGTGTGATTACTTAAGCACTGTACTCCATCGTACATTTTGTGGTATAATACTAAGGTTGCGTTCATAGCTTGCAACAATTAATTAACCGAGGAAAAGAATATGCAGGATATAAATCAAGTATTGGTAAGTGAATTTAACAGAACGCCGACGCAGGTTTCAAATATAATCTCTCTGGTCGACGAAGGAAACACAATTCCGTTCATCTCCCGTTACCGAAAAGAGATGACGGGCGCTATCGACGACCAGCTGTTGCGTGAATTAGTAGATAGGCTTACATATCTGCGAAACTTGCAAAAGAGAAAGGATGACGTCATCGCGTCTATAGAAGAACAGGGAAAACTTACAGATGAGCTGAAAATTGCCGTTGAGTCTGCAAATACACTTGCTGAAGTTGAGGATTTATACCTTCCGTTTAAGCAAAAAAGGCGCACCCGAGCTTCTGTAGCAAGAGAAAAAGGACTGGAACCGCTCGCAGTTTGCATAAAAAACCAAGATGATGGAGACATTTTGAGCGTGGCTCAGACATTTGTCGATGCTGAAAAGGGAATTGAAACCGCCGAGAATGCACTTTCGGGCGCAAGGGATATTATCGCCGAGGATGTGAGCAACGACGCGGGAATAAGAGGAAAGTTGCGCTATCTCATGATGAAGGATTCAGACATCGCCTGCAAAGCGACGAAGGACGAGGACAGCGTGTATCGCCTGTACTACGACTTCAACACTCCGATAACAAAGCTTCAAAGCCACCAAATTTTGGCCATTAACCGCGGCGAACGCGAGGGCTTGCTTAGCGCCGGCATCTATCCCGACCACGAACAAGCACTCTTTATTATTAAAAAATCTGTCCTACAGCAAAAGCAGAATGATGCGACAAAACAGCTCATAAGCGCAATCGAAGACGGATATTCTCGCTTAATCTTTCCAAGCCTCGAGCGAGAAGCACGCTCTTCGCTTACAGAGATGGCAAACGACAAAGCTATTAAGACTTTTGCCATAAATCTTAAACCGCTCCTTATGCAACCACCGGTTAAGGATTTCGTAACTCTCGGCTTTGACCCTGCATTTAGGACGGGTTGCAAGCTCGCCGTTGTAGACGGGACAGGAAAGGTTTTGGACACGGGCGTGATTTATCCCACAGCCCCGCACAACAAAGTCGAAGAAGCTACGAAAATATTAAAGGGACTTATCGCAAAGCACGGGGTAAGCGTCATCGCGATTGGCAACGGCACCGCCTCACGCGAAAGTGAACAGTTCGTGGCAAACCTAATAAAAGGAAGCAGCGTCTCCTACGTTATCGTAAACGAGGCGGGTGCTTCGGTATATTCCGCCTCAAAGCTCGGAGCGCAGGAGTTTCCGCAGTTTGATGTTTCAATCAGGAGCGCCGTCTCCATAGCAAGAAGGCTTCA
>CAYJIQ010000014.1:9959-15828 GCA_964370275.1 uncultured Christensenellaceae bacterium | reverse complement strand
ATAGTAAGGCTTCTGTAAAGCTCCGGTTTTTTCTGAGCCGCTTTTAAATCCTCTAAGTTTACCACGTTGAACTGAACATGCGCGATGTTTAGGTTTGTAAAACACCTAATAAGCGAAGTGAATTTTTCTACACCTTCGGTATCTGAGAACATTGACGGTTGAAATTTCATGTTTAACAGTGTTCCGTTACTTCCCCAAATAGGGCTTATCCGTGAAACGGATTTTAGTAATGCGGTTGGTCCGGAAATGTCTCTGCCGCACACAGCAGAAAGACCTCCGTCTGCCAATGGTTGCCCCGATTTTCTTCCGTCGCACGTCGCTCCCACACACTGGCCCATGGGCACATGTGCAGAGACGGTGTATAATCCGCAGTGATATCGACCGCCACGATAATTCCTTTTTTCTGCAAGTTTGCCCGCAAAATATTCTATCCATTTTGCTGCAATTTTGTCAACCCACTCAACGTCGTTTCCATACTTTGGAATGTGGTTTAACAAAGTCAATCTCAAAGGCTCCAATCCTTCAAAGTCGCATAGCATAGCATCGAGCATCGCCTGTTTTGATATATTTTTGCTATCAAAAACCATGAATTTAAGAGCGGCAAGACTGTCTGCGATGTTAGCCGGCTGAATTGCTTGTATGCCTGAAAAGTTGTAAGTAGCGCCGCCGTTTGTTACATCCACGCCGCTTGCTATGCAGTCGTCTACAACGGTTGAAAGAAAAGGCGAAGGGATTAGTTTTGCATGAAAATGCTCAACCACTTCACAGCATTTTAACATCTCTTCAAAGAAAAAGTCTATTTGCGTTTTAAATGCAGCTTCGACCTCCTCATAACTTTCACAGTCGACTAGTTTTTTTGTAAGAGCGCCCGTTTGTCTTCCGGTTTTTAAACAAACTCCGCCGTTTAGCGCCAATTCGAGTGCTTTGACTAAATTGAACATGGCAGCGTTGCACCATCCTAAACTGTTGCCCTGCGACGTTAGTTCAACACACCCTACTATTGCATAGTTTTTTGCATCGCTGTCTGCAACTCCTAAATTTACAAGGGCGGGGATAATCGCATCATCGTTAAAAAGCTGAGGCATTCCGCTCCCGGTTGAAATCACTTTTGTTATATTTTTAAGCAAATCCTGAGGAGAATTTTTATTAACTCTTGCTGACAAATTCGGTTGCGGAAGACACAGGTGCTCTTGTGCTTTGAGAAATAAAAATGAAAGTTCATTTGAAGCATCTATCCCGTTTTCGTCCACCCCTCCGATTGCAACGTTAAAACCGATAGGGAATCCCGCAAAAAAACGCACACTCTTTTCGTTTCCCAGCAGTACAATCTGATTGAACTTAATAAACAGACATTCAACCAAATCGAGTGCTCGGCGATAATCTATTGCGTTTGACTCTATGTCTTTTTTAAAATACGGGTATAGATATTGGTCTGCTCTTCCGGGAGAAAATGACGACGCATTTGATTCCATCTGCAAAATTACATATAAAAACCACATCGACTGTATTGCCTGTTCAAATGACTGAGGCGGTTTTGTCTTTAGTTCTCTGCAAGTATCTGCAATGCGTAGGTATTCAAGTTTTTGTGTATCTTCGCAGGCGGTGTTTGCAAGAGTGAGGGCGAGATGCTCATACCTGCCGATAAATACACTTGCACCCTTTAATACTATTTCAGCTGCGCGGTAAAATTCAGATTGCTCCTGCGTGCAGTTGTTTTTGTACATGTTAATCTCTTCAAGCAGGCCGTTTATGCCAAATTTTAGCCATTTTTCTGTGTTCGGGCAAATGTGCCCCTGTGCACGATCTGTCTGGTTGACCGTCACAACATCGCTAATTAGAGATTTTTGTTCACCTATTGTTGAAGATATGCAATCCTCCAGAGTTTTTCCCTGCCAGAAGGGCAAAATTTCGTCCATGAAACAACGAACATCCTCTTCGTGCACTGAAAATTTATCCTGCGCTCTGGTCGGCAAGTCGTAAATTTCTGTTTCTAACCAAGATATGCCCGTTTCAGGAAAGACGACGCCGGCACGCACTCCTGACGTCCTGTTTCCAACTACAAGCTCGCTTTCGTCTATTCTTATGTCGATTTCGCTAAGCGCTGCATAAAGGCAAAGTGCTCGTTTTATAGTGGCCGTTTCTTTTGCATGTTCCTTATAAGTTCGGGTTATTATCTTTGCCTGTTCAATAGATAAATATCGCTCTTCGCCCAGCATTTTATCCTTGAGCAACTCGGTACGCCTGCTCTTGGTAAGGTCGTCGATGACGTTTACAAATTCTCGCATATTAATATCCTTTCGGCACTGTTATTCATATATTTTACATCATATATGTGAGGATTTACACACGGCAAACAATAATTTTATGCAAACGTTATCAGTCGTATTTGCTCTGCCTTTTTAGCGCAACCAAAATGAGGGGATAGGTTTAATTTGTTGCACAAAAAATAACACTCCTGTATAATTAACTCAGCAGCGATAACTTAAATTAGGAGAAACTTATGATAGTAAAAAATGCCAACGTGTTTATAGGAACGCAGTTTATACGAACGGATATTAAGTTTGAGGAGACAATTCAGACGATTGGAGACATGTCCCAAGAACACGGGATAGATGCCTCGTCGCTTTATGTGATTCCCGGCATGATTGACATCCACACACATGGCGCAATGGGAAATGATACGTGCGATGCAAGCACAGCTGCGCTTTCGGCAATGGCAGACTATTACTTGCAAAATGGTGTAACTTCGTTTTGTCCGACGACGATGACGTATGGAGAGGAAACTTTGCTAAAAATAATGAGAGCAGTTGGCAGGCACAAAGGTGAAAAAGGTGCTTCGGTGGTTGGAATTAACATGGAGGGGCCTTTTATAAGCTCGCAAAAAAAAGGTGCTCAATCCTCCGAGCATATAATACCTCCCGACATAGTGATGTTTAACCGACTAAATAAAGCGAGTGGAAATCTTATCAAACTGGTGGATATCGCACCTGAAATTAATGGTGCTCTTGAGTTTATTCAAGAGGTTACGCCGGAGGTTAAGGTTTCGCTGGCACACAGTGCTGCAGATTATGATGAGGCGATGATGGCCTTTAACAACGGCGCAACTCAGGTCACCCACCTATTTAACGCCATGCAACCGTTTGGACACATGGCTCCAGGGCTGGTGGGGGCTGCTATGGACACCAAAGTTTTTGTAGAAATAATTTGTGATGGAATCCACCTGCATCCATGTGTGGTGAGACAAGTGTTTAAAATATTTGAAGAAAAAACAGTATTAATCAGCGACTCAATGAGATGTGCAGGGCTGGGAGAGGGGGAGTATGAGCTTGGAGGACAAAAAGTTATTGTAAAAGGTGAAACTCCAAGGCTTTTGGATTCAACAATTGCAGGCTCGGCACTAAACCTGCACAAAGCAGTTAAAAATGCTGTGAAATTCGGCATAGACATAGAAAAAGCTGTGTACGCGGCTACGACTGCACCTGCAACCGCAATCGGAATCGTTGATAAATTAGGCTGTATAAAAATAGGCGCAACCGCCGATTTGGTTGCGCTCGATACGAATTTAGATATAGTTTGGGTGATGAAGAAGGGCAAATTTACGCGATAGTTTAACGCGTCAAAATACAGTAAGGTTTAGTAAATTATATATATTGAGCAAAACGAGCCCCGAGACTGTGATGGTGTATACATTCTTCACAACCTTTTCGCTCAATTTTTTGCACAGCATTGCCCCCAAAAAGCCACCTATTACAGCGGCGGGCAGCATATAATACAGCGGTTGAAGGTCCAGTCCCTCAAATCCGGTGGTGAACGCAACTGTACCGACATTCATGGCTTGCGAAAACATAATGATAAAAAGTGAGCTTGTAACCGACTTTTTTATGTCAAAACCAAAGACTACCATAAGCAGCGCAACATTTATCGGTCCGCCTCCAATCCCGATGAAGGTGGCGAGGGTTCCAAGCAGAGTACCAACGGCAATAAACCATATAATATTTTTCGCTTCGTGCTTTTTAAAAAACTTTTGGAACACGCAAAAGATGAGCAAAATCAAATTTAATACAATCTGAATAATATTAACATTATCGTCGCCAAGATTGCTTTTAGCAAGCCCGAATAGGAGATTTCCGAGAAAACCTCCTGCAACTCCCGACAGAGCAAGGGTAACAAGCCCAACATCTACGTTGAGCTTTCCCCTTAATCCTTTTGCTACGCTTACAATGCTCATCGTGAGTACAGTGATGGACGAAAGAACACCTATTGTAACGAGGTCAAGTTGCCCGCCCATTCCTGACATTCCGCCGATTAGCGTTGCGATAAATACTATTGCAAAATATATCATCGTTTGTAGAACCCTATCATGTCTTCAAGCGTTTTTTCGACTACAAGACTGCTTTTTCCATATGAACTAAATAAGACGATAAGCGTTGCCACGGCTTCTTTAACTCCGCTTTTTACGCAGCTTATAAGCGTTGCGACATCTTCGTCCGGGATGCTGCCTGTCATTACCGTATCCATAATCGGCGGCAAGAAAACGCGTGGGTCAAAGTCGCCCGGTTTGCTTTGCAAAAGCGTGTAAATTTCGCCAATGGATGAGCTTTGTCTTAGAGCTGGAACTTGTTCAAAAAGCTCTCTCATGTTGCGCGTTGCAGCGAGCCTGATGTCCGTATCTATGTTGATTTTTCTGATACCGCAGGGTATTACAGATATAAGGTCGTTGCAGTTTATTCCGTGAGCATTTTTAATGTTTCCGCCGAGTTTGTTAATGTCATCAACGATGTACTGCGGCACGGTAGAGGAGCCGTGGGAAACGAGTGAACAGAAAATGCCCTGTCTATCAAGACACTCTTTTATTGCAATAACTATCTCCTTTCGCAGGGCGACGTTTGCACCTTTAGACGCTCCGTGCATGGTTCCGTAGGAAATAGCCAGTGCATCTGCACCTGTAGCTTGAACAAATTCCACCGCATCAATGGGGTTAGTATAAGTTGAGCTTTCGGCGAAAACGTGATCTTCCATTCCGCCAAGGACGCCTAATTCACCTTCTACGCTTACGCCTCTTGCATGTGCATACTTTACAACCTCTCTTGTAAGCTCGATATTTTGCGCTAAAGGCAAAGACGAGCCGTCTATCATAACAGATGTATACCCGGCGTCAATCGCAGCGACGCAAGAGTCGTAGTCTTTTCCGTGATCAAGGTGTAGTACGATGGGAATTGTTGCCTTTTCTGCGAGTTTTATAACGGCCTGTGCTATCAGCTTTGCTCCCTTTTTTTTGTCGTCTAAAGTAGCGTTTAAAAAATCTACCCTTCCTCCCATGAATCCGTTTGCAAGGTCGGCACCTTGCAAGATGGCAGGCGAGCGCAACATTTCGTGAACTTCGATTACTGCTTCTGCTTGAGCTACAGCGTTAACATTAAATGCACCGTGAGCGTAGTTATATTTTTGCGCTGTCTCCATTAGGGGTCTTAACGGAATAAGTGACATTGTTTTTCCTCCTTGTATATTAAATTATTGCTTTGGCAGCAATATCGTTTATGAAGATACAAACATCTGCGTGGCTTTGTAGTAAGGATGCGCCAAATTCGCTGCTGACCTTTCCGTAAGCAGCTCTTCTGATCACGGATCTGTGCCAATCTCTAAATACGCCCAAGCGAATTTTCTTTGCGCTTAATATTTCCTTCATTCCAACAGTAACGCAGTATTTAGGCATTGAGTCAACTGCACCGCCCAAGTCTGCTATTGCGTTTGCCGTCCTGGTCTCAGCGGCAATCTTTTGTATCCTTGTAGGCAAACTGGCAAAAATCTCGGCAGAAAGTTCAGCGTTTGCTTCGTTAAAGGCGAGGTGACCGTTTATCCCGATACCGCC
>CAYJIQ010000014.1:6661-9934 GCA_964370275.1 uncultured Christensenellaceae bacterium | reverse complement strand
ATAACGAGGTCTACACCGCCAAATTTATCTATGACTTTTTGAATGTTGTCTGTGCAAGCGGGATCCGGAAAAAACCGCTGTGAATCCGGGACGTTTAGGTGCGCGGGCAGTGCATCATAAACGTGCTCCTGCATATATTTTCTAAAGGATAAATTAGAATCCGTGCAAATATATGTATGGTCGTCGTTTAGATACTCGTCCATGTTAATGAAAATACAATCCTTTAGACTTAAATCCATTTGTTTCACAAGTCTTACAAATATCGGATAGTGCCCGACAGGGCCAACAGGACAAATAATTACTGCTTTTTTGCCTTGTGCATATTGTGATTGTATGCATTTGATCATTTCAAGAGCAAGTTCGTAGTATACTTCTCCCGAGCTACCGAGTTTTAATAGGGGTATTTTTGAATGCAAACCCAGGTCTTGTTCAGAAATTTCGTAGTATTTTTCCATAGTTTTCTCCCTTCGTACGATATCCGTTCATTATAATACAAAACGAGCAATTCCGCAAAAAAACTTGTGCAAACCTTTACGTAAATACCCAGACAACGTTTGCGTAGTTTATGGGCATTTTTTTTTGCAATGATGGTATGATTGAAATAAGTTTAAAAACATTATAGCATCTTAGAGAGAACAAGGGGAATTTTGGTATGGCAAATAAATTATTGATCGTACACGGAGGAGGCCCTAGTCCCGTTATCAACTCCACTCTATACGGAGTTTTACGCCAAGCAAAACTGCACGATTTTTCACAGGTGATAGGTGCGGTGGGCGGCACAAAAGGCGTGCTGGATGAACAATTTGTCAGGCTTGATAACATTGCTCAATCCGAACTTGAAAAGCTGACACATACTCCGGGCAGCGCAATAGGAACGTCAAGATACCCAATTGAAAATGAAGATTACCTCTTAATGAAGGAGGTGTTTTTGCGCAACGACATTGGCTACGTACTGATTAACGGCGGAAACGGAACCATGCACACCTGCGGAAAGCTACACGCTTTGTGCAAAGAGAGTGGAGTTATTGTTGTGGGAATTCCAAAGACAGTGGACAACGACATTGCAATCACAGATCATACGCCGGGTTTTGGAAGCGCCGCCAGGTTTATCGCGGGGACAACAAGGGAGGTTGGAGAAGACGTTCGTTCGATGCCGATTCATGTAAGTATCATCGAAGCGATGGGCAGAAATGTAGGTTGGTTGACAGCAGCTTCGGCGCTTGCCAGAAAAAGAAGCGGAGACGCACCACATCTTATTTATGTACCCGAACATCCTTTTTACGAAGAGAAGTTTTTAGAAGACGTGTTATCGGCACATAAAACACACGGTGGAGTTGTGGTTGTTGCAAGCGAAGGCCTAACGGACAAAGATGGAAAACCGATTGTGGAGCCGATTGAAAAAAATGATCGAGCTGTTTATTTTGGCGAAGTTGGAGCACACCTGGCAAACACCGTCGTTAAAAAGCTAAAAATAAAGGCGAGGAGCGAAAAACCCGGAATATCCGCAAGAGCGTCCATGCCGTGGTTGTCAAAAAAAGACGTCCAAGAGGCGATACTCACCGGAGAAGTTGCCGTGAAGACGGCATATGAAAGACAAAGCGGAGTAATGGTAGGTTTTAAAAGAAGCAACCCGGGCGAACCATACAGCGTTAATACGACACTTATACCCATAAATGACGTGATGCTTGTGGAAAAAAAGCTGCCCCGCGAGTATATAAATGACCGCAAAAATGATGTCACTCAAGCTTTCATAGATTGGTGCACGCCACTAATCGGAGGAGCATTTGACGATTTTATAAGGATTAACAAACCGTAAAGGAGGAGTAAATGAAGCGAATTTATGTCAATTTAAAGAGGTTTGATATACCACCTCAACTTGGCGGTGTAAACAGGATTTCACTGTCGACAGACTGGAGCAAGACAATTGTGCAGGGAGTACAGGAGGAGCTAAAAGAGCATTCAGATGATGCGAAGTTTGAGATGTTTTTTCCGGAGGCACACATTATGAGCGCGATAGGTGCTCTTAGTGAGGATTCAACTCTTTGCATCGGAAGCCAGGGTGTATACAGGCAGGACACGGCGGTTGGCGGAAACTTTGGTGCGTTTACCACAAATCGCACGGCGAATAGCATGAAAATTCTAGGGTGCACGTCTACGATTATCGGTCATTGTGAAGAGCGCAACGACAAGAAAAACATCATTGAAAGGGCAGGGGCAGACAATTTTAGTGTCGTTAACGAGATATTAAACGAAGAAATTCTAGTCGCCCAAAATGCGGGGCTTGAAGTTTTATACTGCATAGGGGAAACGAGCGAAGAGCAGCAATCATGGGAAAAGGTTCTTGGAGAACAGCTTGAAGTCGGACTTGCAAATGTCGATAGAAGCAAGGTTACAATTGCATACGAACCCGTATGGTCTATCGGGCCCGGAAAAACCCCGGCCGACCGTGACTACATTATTAAAATTTCTGAGTTTGTTAAGCGACAAACAGGTGGACTCCCGGTTGTTTACGGCGGAGGACTAAAAAAAGAAAATGCCGAAATGCTCGCTTCGATAGATACGATAGACGGTGGACTTATCGCACTCACAAGGTTTTCAGGAGAGATCGGATTTTATCCTGAAGAGTATCTGGAAATAGTAAAGTTATATTTAAAAAAGTAAGAATCAGTAAGAAGGAGATTATATTTTGAAACTTGAATTTGAATACGGACACGGATTAATGCAAGCGCAGCTTCCAGACTACACGGATGTTTTTATTCCGGGAATAACCGTGCAAGATCCTCCGACACTTCCCGAAGACACCATAGAAGAAGAGACAAGAAAAGCGGTGCGCAACCCAATAGGTATGGAGCCACTTTCAAAATTGGCAAAAAAGGGTAGTAAAGTAACCATTGTCATTCCCGATATTGTAAAGGGCGGATGCCAGCCTACGGCACATAGAAAAATTTCTATTAAGGTCTGCCTTGAAGAACTATATGCCGCGGGAGTTGAAAAAAAGGATATTCTTTTGATTTTTTCAAACGGGCTTCACCCAAGGACAAGCGTTCCTGAAATGCGTCAGATATTAGGCGATGATTTATTTGCACAGTTTTATCCGCACGGACAAATAATAAGTCACGATTCTGAGGATTATGACAATCTGGTTGACCTTGGAACGACAGAGCGCGGAGATTGTGTAATTATGAATAAGTATGTCTTTGATTCTGATATATCTATTCTGGTCGGCCATACACAGGGGAATCCCTATGGGGGATATTCGGGAGGATATAAGCA
>CAYJIQ010000014.1:0-6651 GCA_964370275.1 uncultured Christensenellaceae bacterium | reverse complement strand
CATTACACACTGGAAAAGTATTGCAACACACCATATTCCGTCGGTTATGCATACAGAAGATTTTGTTCCTGTTTCGGGCAAATCGCTAATGCGTCACAAGTTTAACGAAATAGGAATGCATATGGAAAAATGCATGAAGAAAAAGTTCTTCGGTGTAGATGCGGTGCTCGACTCTAATGCAAGACAGATAGCCATTTTCAGCGGTTACATAAAGGAAATGCAACCAGTTTCGTGGAAGGTCGCAGACACTCGTACATACGTGCCGTGGGCAGAAAAAAAGTATGACGTTTTGGTCTTCGGAATGCCGCAGGATTTTCACTACGGGATAGGAATGGGAACAAACCCAATTCAAATGATGCAAGCTCTTTCGGCACAGGTTATTAGATTTAAGCGGATAATGAGCGACAATTGCGTTATCATTTGCAGTTCGATTTGTAACGGATATTTTCATGACGAGCGGTGGCCATACATAAGGGAGCTATATGAGATTTTCCAGCGCGACTTTATGAATACGTTGCCCGACATGGAAAAGTACGGAGAGTTGTTTGCAACAAACGAAGAATATATAAGAAAATACAGGTTTGCCGGGGCATTTCATCCGTATCACGGATTTTCAATGATGTCATGCGGACACATTGCAGAAAGGGACACTGCGGCGATATACATGGTCGGTGCACAAGAACCGGGGTACGCCAGAGGAATGGGGCTAAAAACAAGGGCAACTTTTGAAGAGGCATTGGCTGATGCAATGCGCAAGTATGTCGGAGAAAAGCCGAATATTTTGGCACTCCCACGCACATTTAAAACAGCCTCGGTGCATCTTTGCATGAAGGATGAAAAAGGAGTGTAGTTCTTATGTTGAAATTGCAGCTTGACGAGCGTTGGGGCGAATATTATAAACCGGATAGAAACTTTTACGAAAACATGCATGGTATAATGTCACAACAAAGTTCGCTACATCGGGACAACCTTGGTTGGACAGACATCGCAAACACATGTTCGCCGGAGCGGCTTGAGTGTATAAATAAACTAGCTCAAGAAGTTAGAGCAGATGCGCAGGTATTTGTACTAGTGGGCATCGGAGGTTCCAACAACGCCGCCAGAGCTGTGATTGAAGCGTTGCCAAAGGGCAAAGTTGAGATAATATACGCGGGAAACACAATTTGCGCATATGAAACGCAACAGGTTCTAAACAAAATAAAGGGTAAATCCGCATACATAAATGTAATCGCAAAAAACTTTGAAACGCTTGAACCGGGCATCGCATTTCGGGTTTTAAGAGATGCGCTTGCAGGTTTTGACGATGTTCAAAGCAGAATAATCGTGACAGGTTCAAAGGGAAGTGCGCTAGAGAACATATGCGAACAAAACGGATATCGGTTTCTTGAATTTCCTCTTGATATTGGTGGGAGATATTCGGCACTAAGCGCAGTTGGGCTGTTCCCAATGGCGGTTAGTGGGGTTGACATCGAACAATTGGTCAAAGGTGCAATTAGCGAACAGCGAGATATATTAAACGCACCTTATGAAGAAAACGAAGCATTCAAATATGCGGCGGGAAGATTTAATTTATATAATAAAGGCTACCTGATCGAACTTTTGACGTTTTTTGAACCGAGGTTGCAGTGGTTACAAAAATGGTGGGCACAGCTTTTTGCCGAAAGCGAAGGCAAAATGGGAAAAGGTATTTTCCCTTCGGCGATGAACTGTAGTGAAGACCTTCATTCACTTGGGCAATTTGTTCAAGATGGATCTAGGGTAATCTTTGAGACTTTTTTAAGAACACTGCAATCTCCCGCGTATATTCAACCAAAACCGGGCTTGTTTGAGGATGGGTTTGAATATTTAAATGAGCAAGATTTTGGTGGAATTAATGACGTTGCTTTGCAAGCTACTTACGACGCACACGCCAGGAATGTTCCGTGTGTTACGATAAATATTCCCTGTATTAATGCAGAAGTATTTGGCAGATTGTTTGTGTTTTTTGAGTACGCATGTTACTATTATTGTACAATGCTAGGTGTAAATCCATTTGATCAACCCGGTGTAGAGGCATATAAGGCGCGGATGTTTGAGCTTCTTGGAAAAACTAAGGGGCACGAGTAATGCAAACGTTTGCTTATAATTATGGGATTGCTATAAATTTATAGTATATACTTATCGATATTAGAAAATACCAAGAGAAATAAAAAGCGACCCATAATAGATTAAAATTTATTTTATCAATGATAAAGTACCAAAAAATTGTTATAGGAGAGAGGATATGAACAGGAAAAAAGGAGATTTTGTTGGAAGGATTCCAAAGTGGCTGTGGCTAATACTGTCGCTTGTTGTTGCGATTATTGTATGGACGCTGCTTTCTTTGGGAGAAGTAACAGGGCGAACATTTGCTCCTCTTACTGAGGTTTTCTCGTCTGTGGGGACTATGATTGAGCGAGGTGTGTTTTTCTCAGACATTGGAAATTCGCTGTTGTCAGTTGCTCTCGGATTTGCATTTGGATTTATTATAGCAGTGCCGGTGGCATTCTTGATGGCATGGTATCGCCCGGTTCGCTACATAATTGAACCGTGGATTCAATTTATAAGGAACATTCCACCGTTAGCATATGTTCCTCTTGTCGTTTTGATGGTTGGCGTCGGCAGAACTCCTCAGGTTATAGTCATCTGTCTTTCAACCTTCCTAGTAATGTGTGTCACCATCTTTCAGGGTGTAATAAATGTTGACCTAACACTTATCAAAGCAGCGAAGGTTCTTGGGGCAAACGATCGCGTCATATTGTCAAAGGTCGTCTTCCCTGCTACAACGCCATACATCATAACGGCTGTTAGACTCGGTATTTCAACGGCGCTTACCACACTTATCGCCGCAGAATCAACAGGAGCAATCGCCGGTATCGGTATGAGAATTAGGTCACTTGCAAATGCTTATGACACAGTGCCTATGATGATGTATGTAATACTTGTCGGAATTATCGGAATTATTGCAGAAATGCTATTAAAACGTGCAGAGAGGAGGCTGACCTCGTGGCAGGAGAAAAGAGAGATATAAGAGTTCGTGTTGAAAAACTAGTTATGAAATTCAACACACGAAACGGAGAAACTATTGCTCTTAACGGAGTTGATCTTGACATATACGACAACGAGTTTATCTGCGTTATAGGTCCATCGGGTTGCGGAAAGTCTACCTTGCTTAACATTATTGCAGGGCTTCAAGAGCCGACAAGCGGAGCTGTATATGTCGATGGGAAAAAAGTAGAGGGTACGGGCGCTGAAAGAGGCGTTGTCTTTCAACAATATGCACTTTTTCCGTGGTTGACGGTTAAGCAAAATGTAGAGTTTGGGTTAAAACTCAAAATGAGCGATAAGCAGTTGATTTCTGACACTGCAGACAAGTATCTAAAGATGGTAGACCTTGAAAAGTTTACAAACTCATATCCAAAAGAGCTGTCGGGCGGAATGAAACAGCGTGTTGCAATTGCAAGGGCATACGCGGTGAATCCCGAGGTGTTGCTGATGGACGAGCCGTTTGGAGCTCTTGATGCACAGACGAGAACCCAGCTTCAAACAGAGCTTGTAAAGACATGGGAAGAGGAAAGGAAAACCTGTTTCTTCATTACTCACGATGTGGAAGAGGCTATCATGTTGTCAACAAAAGTGCTTATAATGAGCGCCAGACCCGGAAGAATAAAAGAGATCGTGGATGTAAAAATTGACCATCCAAGAACACAGGAGACAAAGCTGCTGCCCGAGTTTACAGAACTTAAAAACTATCTATGGGCGCAGATATACTCGGAGTACTTGGAAGTAAGAAAATAAATGTTTGTGGCTATGTCACATTAATATAATATTTGGAGGAAAATTATGAAAAAGACATTAGTAATTGTATTGGCACTGGTACTCGCATTTGCATTCACAGCTTGTGGTGCACCGGCTGAAACTGAAACACCCGCATCAGAAGCCCCTGCGTCTGAAGCCCCTGAATCAGAAACACCTGAATCAGAAGCGCCCGCATCAGAAGCGCCCGCATCAGAAGAGCCGATGGAAATTGCACAAATAAATGCAGCTTACCATCCTAACTATGCCGGAGCGTGGGCGTATGCAATCGCTCAAAACGAAGGCTACTTTGCAGAGCAAGGTCTTGAAGTAACCGGCTTTGAATTCACAGACGGCCCCACAGAAATAAGTGCTATGACATCGGGCTCAATAGACGTTGGCTACATCGGAGACGGTGCGCACAGACTCCCGATTGAAGGAACTACTGAAATATTTGCTCTTTCGCAGATAAGCGAAGCTGAGGCGGTTATCGGGCTTAAAAGTGCAGGCGTGGAAACACTTGAAGATTTAAAAGGAAAGCGTGTGGGATATTCCTCGGGAACATCTTCTGAGAACATTTTAAGCACAGCTCTTGAGTCGGTTGGAATGACGCTTGAAGATGTTGAAGCGTATGACATGGATGCGGCGAACATGGTTGTTGCTATGACATCGGGTTCGCTAGATGCTTGTGCAAC
The DNA here is from genome assembly GCA_964370275.1 of uncultured Christensenellaceae bacterium. GTDB lineage: Bacteria > Bacillota > Clostridia > Christensenellales > Christensenellaceae > CAYJIQ01. Next base: position 2,143 of record CAYJIQ010000014.1, on the reverse strand, counting down.
TTGGGTACCAAATACATTCCAAATTGTCAATGCAATGAATGAAGATGCACACATTATCGTTACAAACGCGGACTTTCTTGACACAACTATCTCTCTTGCAAGCTGGGTTGTTGGCGAAGAATGGGCAGCACAGAACAGAGACGTATTAGTAAGATTTACAAAAGCTATTTTCATGGCGATGGACTTTGGCGCACAAGAGGCAAATCAAGATAAAGCGGCAGAATATGTAGCACAACTCCTCGCAGTTGATAAATCTGTTATCACCGAACAAGTTCCCGCAGGAGACTGGTTTACGGGACAAAGAGTATATGAAGAAGCTAAGAGTGGCGAACTTGAAGCGCACTACATGACACAGATAAAGGGCTTTGTAAACAGCGGCGTGGTTGAAGCTGAAGTTCCGTTGACGGACTACATAATGCTTGATGTTATGCTCGAAGCAGGCGAAGCGCTCTACGGCGAATAAAAAAACCGTGATGTTCTCAATAGCTGCAGAGCGTTGTTGTGTGGTAAAAGGAGCATCAGTAATTCTTTTAAAGGGTTTTTATAAGAAAACTCTCCCTATAACAGATATAATGTGCGGTTTATTACGCACATTATATTTGTAATTAGCAAACAGAAAGGAGTACATTATGGATTTTATAGGAAAATCCTCTAAGAGAATTGAAGATTTCAAGCAGGAATTGATCAATTCTCAGGCGTATATTTGTGCACAGCGAGGCGTTCTTTATACTCAGGCACACAAAGCTCACAGAGCTGATCCGATCTTATTGCAAAGAGCTCACTGTGTTGCAAACGTACTAAATAACATGGATATTTTTATTGAGGATACGACACTTATTGTGGGAAATCAGGCGACAAAGAATCGAGCAGCGCCGCTTTTTCCCGAATACTGCATGGACTGGGTTGTTGATGAACTCGAAACTTACGACAAAAGAGACGGCGATGTTTTTTTTGTTGATGATGAAGATAAAGAATCTATCAAACAGATAGGTGAATACTGGGAGGGAATAACGCTAAAGGATAAAGGATTGGCAGCAATTCCTGAAGAGATGCGTCTTATATATGATCTTGGAATAATAAAAATGGAAGGGTCTATAACCTCGGGAGACGCGCATCTTGCGGTCAATTATGATAGGTTGATAAACGAAGGGCTTGATAGCTTCCAAACACAGTTAGCGGAGTATAAAGCAAAGCTCGATCTGACTGACTATAAGAATCTGGAAAAAAGATATTTTTACGATGCCGCAGAGATAATGATAAAATCCACAAAGGATTTTGCGCTTAGGTTTTCAAAGTTGGCAGAGGAAAAGGCAGAAGTCGAAAAAGACGAGAAGAGAAGGCAAGAACTGCTAAATATCGCAAAAATTTGTGCAAAAGTTCCCGCTAAACCGTGCGAGACGTTTTATGAAGCACTGCAGAGCATATGGTTTATTCACCTGATACTGCAAATTGAGTCAAACGGCCATTCGCTTTCATACGGAAGGCTTGACCAATATCTTATGCCGTTTTACGCAAGAGACTTAAAAAATGGCATTATTACCGAAGAAACTGCCTGCGAACTGCTTGAAAATTTTTGGCTTAAAACCTTTACGATAAACAAGGTCAGAAGTTGGGCGCATACTCAGTTTTCGGCAGGTAGCCCGATGTATCAAAATGTCACCATAGGCGGGCAGAACATAGAAGGCGAGGACGCTGTTAATACTATGTCCTACTTAATCTTAAAAAGCGTAGGAAGATTGAGACTGCCTCAGCCAAATTTGTCCGTTAGATATCACAAAAACATTTCAGACGACTTTATGAAAAAGTGCATGGATGTTGTGAAAATTGGTTTTGGAATGCCGGCGTTTAATAACGATGAGATAATAATTCCCTCATTTACGGAAAAGGGCGTGGATATTGAAGATGCACGTAACTACAGTGCAATAGGATGCGTAGAAGTTGCTGTTCCCGGAAAGTGGGGATATAGGTGCACAGGAATGTCATTTTCCAATCTACCCAGATTTTTGCTTGCAATGATGAATGGCGGGGTGGATATGAGCAGCGGAAAGCGAGTTCTCGAACCGTGCAAACCTTTTGTGGAAATACAAAGTTTTGAGGAATTGCTTGAAATGTGGAAGAGCACAGCCAAGAAAATTGCGGCAAT
>CAYJIQ010000013.1:15347-15963 GCA_964370275.1 uncultured Christensenellaceae bacterium | reverse complement strand
GACTCAATTCTTATAAAAATTACTATATGATTGACCGCAAAACACTGTACAATTTAACGTTTTGCGGTCAATTCCATAATACTGGAGATTTTATGAACTGTGAATACATACCGATGACAAAAAAAGAGATGACGGACGCAGGAGTGGAGAGACCCGACTTTGTGCTCGTCACAGGAGACGCCTACGTCGATCATCCCACGTTTGCAAATGCGCTTGTCGCAAGATATCTTCAAGCGCTCGGGTATAGTGTGGGAATAATCTCTCAGCCCGACTATAAAAACCCCGACAGTGTCAAGGTTTTTGGTGAACCTAAACTCGCGTTTTTGGTATCAGCGGGAAATCTGGATTCGATGGTAAACGCCTATACCGCAAACAAAGCGCCGAGGAGTCAAGATGTGTATTCTCCGGGTGGAAAACTTCTGCGCCCCAAAAGAGCGACGATAGTTTATTGCAACTTAATATCTAGAGCTTATCCGAATTCGCCGAAAATTATCGGCGGAATTGAAGCTAGTTTGCGCCGTTTTGCTCATTACGACTACTGGGACGATAATGTCCGCAGTTCGATTTTAGAGGACAGCGGAGCGGATGTTTTAATTTACGGCATGGGTGAGCGACA
>CAYJIQ010000013.1:12960-15337 GCA_964370275.1 uncultured Christensenellaceae bacterium | reverse complement strand
AGCTTCGGGAATTTCGATTAAGGATATGACATATGTCAGGGGAACTTGCTATATGGCTGCGGACTTTGAACACGTGTATGATGATTGTATAATTATTCCTCCGCATTCTGAAGTTTCGACGGGCAAGCGCAAGTATGCCCTTGCATTTGCTCAACAGCTAAAGGAACAAGACCATGTGAGCGGGCGGGTTGTTATCCAGCGGCAGTCGGGAAGATATCTTATCCAAAACCCACCTGCACAGCCGCTTTCCAGAATAGAGATGGACTATCTTTATACACTGCCCTTCAAGCGCGAACCTCATCCCTCATACAAAGAGCCGATTGCGGCACTCGAGGAGGTGAAGTTTTCTGTCATATGTTCAAGAGGTTGTTTTGGTGCGTGTGCGTTTTGCGCAATAACTTTTCATCAGGGAAAACACATCGTTTCAAGAAGCGCCAAGAGCATGGAGGACGAAGTAAGAGAGTTTACCAATCACAAGGATTTTAAGGGATATGTTCACGATGTCGGCGGTCCGACAGCGAATTTTATGCACAATCCCTGCGAAAAGTCAAAAGAGCAGGGGTATTGTACGCAGCGCAGATGTCTTGCTCCTAAACCATGTAAAAACCTTGAGGCAGATCACTCGGAGTATTTGTCGGTGCTGAGTAGGCTTCGTAAAATTCCGGGTGTTAAGAAGGTTTTTGTGCGGTCGGGGCTTAGATACGATTATATCTTGGCCGACAAAAATGCAGGAGAGGTTGTAAAGCAGATTGCGACTTTTCACACGAGTGGGCGGCTTAAAGTAGCGCCCGAACACTGCAGTAAGGACGTGTTGCGAGTAATGGGTAAGCCCGATATTTCAGTATACAACGAATTTTGCAGGAAGTTTGAGATGTCCGGCAAAAAGGCGGGTTTGAAGCAGTTTGTTCTTCCGTATTTTATCTCGGCACATCCGGGAGCCAAGCTTGCCGATGCGATTGAACTTGCGCTTCATCTCAAAAAGGCAGGATATGTTCCCGACCAAGTACAGGATTTTTACCCGACTCCCGGTTCGGTTTCAACTACGATGTATCACACGGGGCTTAATCCCTTTACGATGCAACCCGTCTATGTGCCAAAGGCGGACGAGATGCGAAAGATGCAACGTGCGCTGCTGCAGTTTAATAAACCGCAAAACTATAACTTGGTGAAAAAAGCATTGTTAGCGGCAAACAGAAAAGATTTGATAGGAAACGGAATCGACTGTCTTATACGCGGATAAAATAAACGGAGCTGATGCAAATTACCGATTGAATGGAAAAATTGCGTCAGCTCCGTTTTTATAATTGCTAATTGTTTAACCTTGCGTGAGCGGCTCAGTTGAGATAAGAGGATACTGCGTTGCCTGCGGAATATCAGTTTGTACGCCATCCGGTCGCAACACGGCATGAATCAGGTATCGCCTTGTGTCTTGGTCTTTTACGCAGGTGGAAAGGGTCAAAATCTTATCCTCGGTAGTCAACATTAGAGGGGTTATGTTTGCCTCGTCGTCGGTGCTGCCCATAGATGCCAGGAATTCTTGCATTCCTGCTTCGGAGTAAAAATCAAATCTCGAGGGAATGTATGAGTCGTCCGTTTCGTATGCGGCGAAAATTTCGTATTCGCTCATTCCGTTGTCGGGAGTGTAGATCTTAAGTATCTTGTGCGAGTCAAAATACTCTTTTTCGATGTAGTAGTAAAGCTCGCCAAACATATTGCCGCTGTTCATTCTGTGTCCGTAAATCGTTGTATTTGTATCGCTGAAATCCGTCGAATTGACGGCATCGATAAACAGTGCTCCGTCGTGAGTCGAATTGAGCATTGCATCGTGCGTTAAATAAAACGAGTTGTCATTTGTGTGCACGACAGGATAGTCGACGTTTGTACCGGGAATGTTTATCCAAGCGTATATCTCCTCGTTTTGTTCCTGAAGTCCCGCAAAATCTATGACTCTATCGGGAGTGGAAGTCGGAGTCGGCGATGGAGTCGGCTGGGCTGTTTGCGTTGGTGCGGGCGTTTGCACGATTGCGACCACAGAAGTCGGTTCGGCAGAAGGTTCTTCAGCCACCGGTGTTTGAGGTTGCGAAGTAAGAGTTATCGTCAAAACAACGGACAACACGACAACCGCTCCACAGCAACAGCTTATGACAACCTTTGAATTAGCCTTTAAGAACTTAATTAATTTATCAAACATGTTTTTTCCTTACTTGCTCATTATAGTTTCGTGTTTAATATTATCAAATGAACGCTAAAGCGTCAAGCGGGACATAGAGTTTTTTATAAAATGTAATTAAAATTTAACATCAATTGATAAAAAGTGGAATTATTATAACAAATTTCCTGTGTATATTTTGTTTTGCAGGGTAAATTATTATCAAGC
>CAYJIQ010000013.1:0-12950 GCA_964370275.1 uncultured Christensenellaceae bacterium | reverse complement strand
AAGTCGATAAAGACGACTTAACAAACGTTTGTACGGCAAAACAAGTGTACTGCACGAAATATATTGTGCAGAGAAAAAGGAGAAGTATCATGACTAATACAGGCAACTCAAAGAGAAAGAACAAGGCAGCTCTTGGCAACATGAAGTACGAAATCGCAAACCAGCTTGGCGTAAACCTCAAACAGGGTTACAACGGAGACCTTTCCTCTAAAGAAGCAGGAAGCATCGGCGGAGAAATGGTAAAGCAGATGGTTGACAAGTATTCAAACGCAATGGGTAGCAAAAATCAATAAGTGAAAAAATTAACAATTTCGCTTGATTAAGAAGGGGCAAACGTCGCTCCTTCTTTTTTTTGCCAATATTTCATTGACGTGAAGGGGTTTTTGGATTAGAATAGAGAAGATGGGCTTGCGCAAAGAGTGCAAGCAAACCTTAAAAATAATAATATATTATAAGGAGAACTATAATGAATAAGAAGACGGTCAAGGACATTGACGTAAAAGGCAAAAGCGTACTCGTTCGTGTGGATTTTAACGTTCCGCTAGACAAAGAGGGTAACATCACGGACGAAACAAGAATTTCGGCGGCTATGCCCACCATACAGTATTTGCTCGATAACGGTGCAAAACTAATACTTTGCTCGCATCTTGGCAGACCAAAAGGTGAGGTCAAGCCCGAATTTTCGCTTTCTCCCGTTGCAAAAAGACTTGCGGAGCTTCTTACATGCAAGGTTGTATTCGCTAAAGACTGCGTGGGAGTTGAGGCAGAAAAGGCTGTGGCGTCAATAGATTGCGGCGAAGTTTGCCTTCTTGAAAATCTTAGATTCCATAAAGAAGAAACTAAGAACGATCCTGAATTTTCAAAACAACTCGCATCGCTTGCTGAAATTTTCGTAAATGATGCATTCGGAACGGCGCACAGAGCACACGCTTCAACAGCCGGCGTTACAGAGTACCTACCTTCCGTTGCAGGCTTCCTTATCGGAAAGGAACTTGACTTCATCGGCGGAGCGCTTGCAAATCCGGCAAGACCTTTTGTTGCGATTTTGGGTGGAGCAAAAATTGCCGATAAGATTCCCGTTATTGAAAATCTCGTAAATATCGTAGATTGCCTTATCATTGGTGGCGGAATGGCAAACACATTCCTGGTTGCACAGGGTTATGAGCCGGGAAAATCGCTTGTAGACCAAGACAGCGTGCAAATTGCTAAGGAGATGCTTGAACTTTGCCGCAAGAAAGGCCTTAGAATTTTGCTTCCCATCGACGTTATCGTGGCAGACGCATTTGCTGCTGATGCAAACACAAAGCTTGTTCCCGCAGATGCAATTCCCGCAGACATGATGGCGCTTGATATCGGAAGTTCTACGACCAGCCTTTACACAAATGAAATCGCTTCGGCTAAGACTGTTATTTGGAACGGGCCTATGGGAGTTGCTGAGATGGAACCCTTTGCGGGCGGTACAAAAGCTCTTGCACAGGCACTTGCAGATTGCGAAGCTATAACGATTATCGGCGGAGGAGACTCTGCTGCAGCTGTTAAAAACCTCGGTTTTGCAGACAAAATGAGCCATATCTCTACAGGTGGCGGCGCATCGCTTGAATTCATGGAAGGCAAAGTTCTTCCCGGCGTTGCAGCATTACTAGACAAATAATTTCGGAGGAAAAATAAAATGAGAAAACCTATAATTGCAGGAAACTGGAAGATGAACAAAACTCCCGAGCAGGCAACAGCGCTTGTAACAGAGCTAAAGCCGCTTGTTGCGGATGCAAAGTGTGAAGTTGTCGTGTGCCCGCCTTTTGTTTGCATAGATGCGGCTGTTAAGGCAGCTGCAGGTTCTAACATCAAAGTCGGTGCGCAGAATGTTCACTTTAAAGAGTCCGGAGCATACACCGGCGAAATCAGTGCAGAGATGTTAAAGGCAATCGGAGTTGAGTATGTTATCATCGGACACAGCGAAAGAAGACAGTACTTCGCAGAGACTGACGAAACTGTAAACCTAAGAACGCTTGCAGCACTTGAAGCAGGTCTTGTACCCATTGTTTGCGTCGGCGAAAGCCTCGGCGAACGCGAAAGCGGAATCACAAATGAGATAGTTTCGCTTCAGACAAAGCTGGCTCTTGCAGGAGTTAAAGACGTTAAAAAAGTTGTTGTCGCGTATGAGCCTATCTGGGCTATCGGAACAGGCAAAACTGCTACTAAGGAGCAGGCAGACGAGACAATACATGCAATAAGAGAAGCTATTAGAGCTTGCTTTGGAAATGAATCAGACGAAGTTCGCATCCAATACGGTGGCAGCATGAACCCCGCAAATGCATCTGAGCTTATGGCTATGAAGGATATTGACGGCGGACTTATCGGTGGTGCAAGCCTTAAAGCAGAGGATTTCAGCAAGGTGGTTAACTACTAATATGAACAAAGATTTTACAGCCTTAATGATACTTGATGGGTTTGGATTCAGAAAAGAGCGAGAGGGAAATGCGGTTGCACTGGCAAACACACCGAACATAGATGCACTTTTTGCGACGTATCCGCACACACTTGTGGGTGCTTCGGGGCTTAATGTTGGACTTCCCGACGGGCAGATGGGCAATAGTGAAGTTGGGCATCTGAACATCGGTGCTGGTAGAATTGTGTATCAAGAACTCACTCGTGTGACAAAATCGATTGCCGACGGAGACTTTTTTGAAGTGCCAGAGTTTATCGATGCTATGAGCAGTGTTAAAGACAAGGGAGCTCTTCACCTGATGGGACTAATGTCCGACGGTGGCGTGCATAGTCATATGGATCATGCTCTTGCGCTCGTGAAAATGGCAAAAGATCAAGGCGTTAAGGATATTTTCATCCACTGTTTCATGGATGGAAGGGACGTTCCGCCGGACAGCGGAAAAGACTTTATAATTGAATTTGAAAAGGGTCTTGAAAAGATTGGTGCGGGCAAAATTGCAACGGTTATAGGCAGATACTACGCTATGGACAGGGACAACCGTTGGGAGAGAGTTTCTCAGGCATACAATGCACTCGTGCTTGGCAAGGGCGTTCCCGTAAAAGACGCTGTTGCAGCGATGACGAAATCATATGCTGAAGAGGAATACGACGAGTTTGTTAAGCCTTCGGTAATCATGCAGGATGGCGCACCCATCGGTAGAATAGAAAAAGGTGACAGCGTTATCTGCTTCAACTTCAGACCGGACAGAGCAAGAGAGATAACAAGAACGCTCGTAGATCCCGAGTTTAATGGATTTGAGCGCGAGCTTCCGGGCGTAAAGTATGTCTGCCTCACTCAGTACGACAAGACAATGCCCCATGTAAGCGTTGCATTTAAGCCTAGCGGTCTTCAAAACACACTAGGCGAGTATCTGGCAAAGCTATCTGTAAAACAGTTTAGAATCGCAGAGACGGAAAAATATGCACACGTATCTTATTCCCTCACCAAAAGTTGCAACTTATGACCTCCAGCCTGAGATGAGCGCATATGAAGTTGCAGACAAGGCATGCGAGCTTATCAGAGAGGGCGAATATCAGGTTATGATACTAAACTTTGCAAACCCCGATATGGTAGGCCACACAGGAGTGCTTGAAGCTGCGATTTCTGCAGTACACGCTGTTGACGAGTGTGTGGGAAAAGTAGTTCGTGCTATTGAAGAAGTAGGCGGAAAAGTGATGATAACCGCAGACCACGGCAACGCAGACGAAATGGTTGCGCAAGATGGAAAAAGTCCGTTTACGGCGCACACGACAAACCCTGTGCCATTGGTTCTGGTCGATCCAAAAAGAAAGGGTGCGTCCCTGCGCACAGACGGCATATTGGCGGACATAGCGCCGACGTTGCTTGATCTTATGGAAATCCAAATACCCGAGGAAATGACGGGTAAAACGCTAATAAAATAAAATGTTCGAGGGAGCCTGCAAAAAACTCAGATGTATTATTTTGTGTTTTTTGCAGGATTTCCAACGTTAAAGGTAGAAATAGTTATTAGCACTTAAAAACTGAAAGCGAGGAACTAAATTATGATTGAGCTCATCATTGGAAAAATGGGCAGTGGAAAGACAAAGCGCATCATAGAAATGGTAAACAAATATGCTGTTGAAAGTAAGGGAGATATCGTATTCATAGACGACGATAAGCGCTACATGTACGACATAAAGCACGAAGTAAGGTTTATCAGCGCAGACGACTATGACATAGGTTCAAAAGAAAAGTTTCTTGGATTTATTTACGGAATACTTGCGACGAATTTTGATGTTTCGGCGATTTATATAGATGGATTTTTGAAAATTATTGGTGACGAGGCGCAAAATATTGAAGAGTACATTAAAAAACTAGCTTCAATTTTTGAAGGGAATGAAACTAGGCTGGTTATTAACATCAGCACGGAAAATCCCCCGGAATTCATGAAACCATATCAGGTATAAAACAGTTATAACCTAGCTTTTTCAAGGTCTATAGAGCGTAATAAAGCTAAAAACATAAAATCCCTCATACACTTGAGGGATTTTTTTGTTGCAAAACTTGGAGTTTGCAATTAAACATGTCTTTAGATGTTTAGACTATTTTATATGTGCACAGTCGATAAAAATTGATACCAGCTTTATAATATATTGCATTGTATTTATTTCCTTTTCAGACCACACGCGGTGCTTGTTTGAGTCGTCAATGCCTATTATCAGCCGCGAAAATCCTTTGCCCTTCGTCTGAACAAGCATATAAGAGTTTGCTATGTCGACACCGTTGAATGCTTCTTTTGCTTTGTGTCTGAGGTCGTCAATTCCTGTGTTGAACATGATAGACCTTTCCTCAAGCTCTTTAAAGAATTCGAAGATTTTCTCTTTGTCTATATTTTGGAAAAAATGCTTTATGCCGTGCTTTGCGCTGGTTGCCCACTCGTATGTGATGCTGTAACTTTTGCCTTCATCGAAGGTTTGAGCGACATAACATCTGTCCGCGCTAAACTTTGTGCCTATAAGGCGAACGACCGTGTTCATGGATTTTGTCACATTTTCGGACTGATACATGAGGTCAAAAACGGCGGTGGTCAAATCAGCATCAAAGTATGAATTGGGCTGCCTCGTTGAGTTGTCGACTGCGGTAAGTTTTTTGCTTGTTCCATCTGAGAGTTCCTCGGAGTATATTGTATACCTGTCTTTACCCTCGGTTTTTGAACGGTACAGCGCTTTATCTGCACATTTGTAAAGCCCTTCGTAGGATTGTGCATGTTTTGGATAAAGAGCAATTCCTATGCTTCCCGAAATTTTATAATCTCGATTTTCTCCTGAATAGCTGTTTTTAAAGGCGTTTGCGATTGCCTTTGCCTTGCTTTTTATAACTGTCTCATCTGAAATGTTTTTTAGAAAGACCAAAAATTCGTCTCCGCCTATGCGACCTATAATATCTCCGCCTCTAAAGTTGTGATGGAGATTTTTTGCTATATCTATTAAAGTGTTGTCTCCGAAATAATGTCCCAGCTCGTCGTTTACGGATTTGAAGTCGTCCACGTCGATTATATACAGTGCATGAGAAGAATCGGGAGAGGTGTCGATAATAGATTTAACAACATCTTCGGTCGTTATCTTGTTTAAACAGTTAGTAAGTAGGTCTGTTCTTGAGAGAACTTCTAGTTTTTTTTGTTTATCTATATCGTAGGTCTTGCCTATAGTGAAGACCGGCTTGCCGTCCTTGTTGTACATCGTCTTATAGATAATTCTGTAGTATCTACATGCGCCGCTTGGCTGAATAAACCTAACTTCTGTTGGTTTTACCACGCCGGTGCGCAGGTGTTCGTCAAACTTCAAAAAAGTATCAAGGTCGTCGGGATGCACCATGCCACTGTCTACAACATATGAAGGAAAAGGTTGCTTTTCAGCGGATAAACCGAGGATTTCTCTGCCTTTGCCAAAAAACTGTATCGTTGCCATGCTGACGTCGTATACCCAAAACCACTCCTCGGAAAGCTCAGCAACTGTTGTAAAAAGATCTTTGTATGTGATACGATTGTAGTAGTATTCATCAAACAAAGCGTCCTCTTCGTCGCCTGCAAGAAAGGGTCGAAGGTCTCGCAGTGTACTCACAAGCATAGAGTCGCCGTTTTTGTCCTTTGCATTCATCTTATATATGCTAATGTTGAGCGGAAGTTCTTCGCCGGTTTTTTTATGATCTAGCCAGCTAAAGTGAACTTCACCCTTTTCAAGTGCAGTTAAAACGTACTCTGTATATGAAAGTTCAGATATTTTACCGTCCGGTTGAAACTCAGGCGTTAAGTTATAAAAATTCTCATTGAATTCGGCTTTTGAGTCGAGTCCATATAAAGCAAGTGTGCTATTGTTACAATACACACTCTCAGCTCGCTCGTTCATCACGCATATACATGCGGGGATACTGTCAAAAATTTCAAGTAAGTGGGGAATCGAAAAACAGTTTTCGAAACTGTTGGAACTATCTCCGGGTGTGCATTTTTCATTTTTTTGCATTTTTGTACTTCCCCTCTGTGGTATTACCTATATTCTATCATAATTTCAGATTATTTCAAGGTTTTTTAAGCATAACAAAGGAATTTTTTCAGCCATGATTAAAAAATCGGCAAAAAATTACAATAAATTAAAAAAAAGTTGAATTTTATAATTATGTCACGTTTCTGCGAAAAAATCCTCTAATTCAAGGAATTTTCCGTTTTTATTAAAACGCACAGCGCCGCCGCCCGCATGCTTTGCGGCATACATCGCCATATCCGCAGCATGTAGGAGCCCTTTATGCGTTTTCGCACTCATAGGGTATTGTGCAACGCCGATGCTACAGCCACATTTCATAGAATTTCCCTCAAACATGTAGGAATCACAAAATATATTGAGTAATTTTTCTAGCACACTCTTCATCTCGCTAATGTTTCTTGGATCTTTTACGATGACGACAAACTCGTCTCCGCCCTGCCTGTATGCTTTTAAATCATCGCTACTCAATTTTTTAAGCTTCTTGGAAATGGATTTGAGCAGTGCATCTCCGCCGTTGTGCCCTATAGTGTCGTTTATTTTTTTAAATCCGTCAAGATCACAAAACAGTACATACCACTCCGGGGCAAACGCATTCTTATCTGCAATAAACATGTCGACATCGTCGTGCAAGCTTCTGCGGTTTGGAAGCCCGGTAAGGTGATCAAATTGGGCTAGTTTTTCAATCAAAAGCTGGTTCTTCATGTTTTGGGTGATATCGATACTTGCTACGATATGGGCAATTCTGCCGTCCGTCCATGGGATAGAGGAACTGAGTACACGAAACCAAGACCCGTCCATCATGCGTTGATAGTCCCAGGTATACGTGTTGTTGGGATAACCGTTTTCGTCCAGTAGCTTTGGTTGAGGACAAAAGTCGCAAGGTCCGGTTTTATCTTTGAAGATTGTCCCCCAACATTTTTTCCCGAGCATATTTTCAACACCGCCGTAGGGAGCAGCCATAGATTTATTAACGTAAAGCACGTCATGCGTATAATAATCATTAACGTAAATGTCGATACCAACATGGTCTAATACATTGTTTAGCACTTTTTCTGCATTGTCTATACCCTTACTAAACATATCGAGTTTAACCGAATTGGCTAGTGAGGTAAGCACTAGACATGTGTTTTCTATGTCGAATTTTTTGCCCCTGATTTTCTTTCGTCTGTCAGAAAGTCCGACGAATCCCGCCAGTTCCAAATGTTGATTGAGTATGGGGACAAATATCAAAATGCTTGCGCCAAATAGTTCGCATAGTCGATCGTGCAGTTCAAATTTTTGATTTTCGCCCGAAACTATAATGTATTTGCTTGAGGTGAGCTCGCTGAAAAGTTCTGTTCCGAGCACTTTCTTAAGATCTAAAGTTTTCATAAACGGCGCAACTTGTTCGATTTTGTAATACTCATTTTGGGTAAACTTACCCTCGTAGTCCGCTTCGTATATAAATGAGTGAGAAAATCCAAAGAAATCGCACATGTCTTTAAGGTAGTCAAGTTTTGAAAACTCATCTGCAAGTATGCTGGTTTTTTTCATCATATTTTTTAAAAACACATTAACTTCATTTTGCATAACATTTCCTCCTCAAATAAAATTTGCTTGCATCCAAAGCATGAATGAAACATATTTTGTAATTATACTATGTATTAGTTCATAAAACAAGGCTTAATAAAATAAACAAGTTGTAAATATTATGAATTTACATTTACTGATAATTGCATAATCGCTACTTGCTCATATTGAGTATTGCAAATTCTAAATCGAGGTGATAATATGATAAATATGAAGAGAAACAAGGAGAAAATGATGAAAAATAAGGTAAAAAAAGCGGCAATCAGTTTAATAGCAATAGCGATGGTGTTTCAATTAACCTGCGTTTGTGTGTTGGCAACCGACCAGTCGGAAGAAGAATGGCAACCTCATCCTATGAGCACATATTACGGAGATGTTGAGACTTCTGAATTTGTTTACGGAGCTGTAATAACCGTAAAATTTTCACCGCCTGAAGTAACTGTTGTAGGTTCAAACGAGTCTACGGGGTTTGAAGAAGTCGGGTATGCGTTGTTTGTCGACGACATTCAGATTACTCCCGCAGTACCCGGCGTAGAAAATGAGGACATTGTTTTTGAAGTGGACACGACACAAAAAGGGCTGCTTATCGGCAACAACGTTATCATGGCGAAAAATGTCGAGCTAGAAGAGCTTACAGGAGAAGAAGAATATGTTAATGTTGAGCTATACCAAAGGACTATAGGGGCTACATTTTCTTCTATTACGCAGGCTTACACAGGCAATAACATTACCGTAGAGGATGTCTCGCTTAATCTTACTGAGGTTATGGTGGGAGACGAGGTTTCGGCAACGGCAGATATTGTCACGAGCGACGAGAAAATAGGGGATGACAAACAATATACCGCTTACGGTGTTCTTTCGGGAAAACATGCACCGTACTACTATCTTCCCGATACGGACATTGACGGAAGAGTTTCTATAACAAAACTTGGATATTCTGAAAAAACACAGATTGAAAGTCACGCAAAATATGCGACTGCCGCAGAGGCAGACCTTTCTACATGGGCGCATGTTGAAGGTTCTGAGTTTGGAGAGCTTGAGATTGAAGACGCGGCGGGGATTTTTACCGAAGGGAGTGTAGTGTTGAGCAACGATACATTGCATTACACGATTGTAGACGACGAAACAAAGGTAGGCAAAAGTGCAAGTATAACTATTCCTGTAACATCTACAAATTATGATGATTTTCTCGTTGAAGTTGTCGTTACGGTAGGGGATAAGGACGTACCGACGGTATCAGCTGATTCCATCCAAAAGGTCTATGATACATATCCACTCGGCGTCGGCGACATCCCGGGCAAGGAGTCGAGCGTTCCCGGAACATGGGAAATTAAAGAGGGGGAAAAGACTACTAACGTTTCGGACAGCGGGGTAAAAGTGCTGGTATTTGTTCCCGAAGACGAGGTGAACTACAAGCGAGTTGAGACGACATTTAGGCTTATAATTACAAAGGCAACGCCCGAAGGTGAACCCGAATTTGAAAAAATAGACAAAGAAAACTTAACGCTCGGCGTTGTTGACATTAAAACCGGGACTATTAACGCGCAGGGCAGCGTAGAGTGGGAGCTTGAGGATGCGACTGTAATCGAGCCTATGAAAGAGTATGCGTGGGTGTTTAGCGCAGACGAGCCTGAAAACTACTACGAGCTTCGAGGAAAGTCGATAATTTTAGAAGAGGAGTTTTATACAGTTGTGTTTGATGCCACAGAGGGAATCGTCCTTCCTACTTCTGACAGAACCCAAGCTTCGGGAAAACTCAGCGAAATTCCTGTTCCGACAGCTGGTGACGACTATGAATTTCTGGGCTGGTTCACAAGCCAAAGCCAGGGGGATATGATAACTTTAGAGACTGTGTTTGATACGGATACGGTTGTTTACGCTCAGTGGCAAAAGACGGGTTTGTCGGCTTTTGCAATAGGCGCAATTATAGCAGGTGGAATAATAGCAATAGCCGTTGTTATTATGGTAATTGTCGTTAAAAGTAGGAAAAACCTGTGAATTATTAATGCTTGATGTGTTTTAATGTTACAACATTCACAGAGTAATAAAGTTCTACGAATCAATCAAAAAAAGCTTTTTAACGACAAAATTAACAAAACAAGAAACAAAATTTCTAAATAATAAGTTGCAAAATTTAGAATAAAATGTTAGAATATGCATACTCGGTGAAAGTGGGTTTAAGGAAAACCAAGACATTGCAGACGGGGTAACAAAATGAAAGAAACTTTGTTCGGAAAAAATGAAAACACCTTAGACGAACAATTTACGTTTAGGGCAATTCTCGACGCAGCACCGCTTGCGCTAAATTTGTGGAACACGAAAATGGAAAGCATTTTGTGCAACAAGCGGGTTTTAGAACTTTTTGGCATAGACGACGAAGAAGAATACTTAATGAACTTCTATAAATTTTCGCCCGAATTTCAACCAAACGGCATAAGCTCGCAGGAGATGTCCATAAGAAACTTTGAGCGAGTGATGAAGGATGGTTTTTACTATTTCAAGTGGATGCATGTTGATGCTCAAGGAAACGAGATTCCTTCTGAGATTACCCTTGCAAAAGTAAATTTGATGGGTGAAGACTACGTAGTAGGATTTGTACGTGATTTGAGAAGAGAGTTTTATAAAAATGCAGAGGAAGATGAATACGAGTTTTATTTTAAGGACATGATTCCCGAAAAAGTCTTTCTTAATAATGTTGCGGCGCTTGCCGGCGAATGGTTCTTTTCCTTTGACATCAGAACCTCAATGATGCATTATTACGGAGAAGAGGCAAGAAAATATGCAAACAGGGATGGCATAAAATGCCCAATCGGAATAGAGCTCAAGGTAGGAGCGATTCATCCTTCGGATATAGAAAGTTTCAAAAAGCTGATAGCTAACATAAAAGTGGGTATATATGAGCCGTATGAAATAAGATTTTTGCAAACCGACGGAACATTTAAGTACTTCAAGGTAGTGTATCAAACAATTTGCGATAATAGCGGAGATCCTGTATTTGTTGTTGGAAGAGGTATAGATGTTCACGAACAAAAAATGCTTGAACTGCGCTCTATGTTTGACTTGCTCACAAACTGCTACAACAGAGCGGCTATCGAGCAAACTATTGATAAGTGCATTATAGAAAATCCAAACAACGACTACGCAGTAATATTTGTGGATCTAAATGGATTTAAGACGATAAACGAAAAATATGGCCATTACTACGGTGATGAGGTACTAAAACAGCTGGCATCCAGAATAAAATCCACGCTGGAAAAAGATGAACAAGTAGGCAGGATAGGTGGGGACGAGTTTGTTGCCTTCCTTAACTCTAAAGGCAGTGCACAAAAGCTAAAAGAGCGAATTTCTCAGATTAGCGAACTTTTGAATGAAAGTTACGAAATAGAAGAGGAGTCGGTTAATATTAGTGCCGCAATGGGAATTGCTTTATATCCGCAAGACGGGAAGACATACTCTCAGTGCATTCGTTCTGCAGACAAAGCGCTCTTTCAGGCGAAGTTTGTCACGGGCGAAAAATTTTTGTTTCATGATGAGTGCTTTGAAGATTTAGGTGAGGTTTCAAAGCTGGGCAACGAGGACAGAATTTCGGGTTCTTATATCGATCATGATCTGACTGCCGCAATTTTTAATATTCTATACGAAAGAAACAGCGATGAAGTTTCAATAGACGCTGCGCTTAGATATATCGGCCAAAAATATGGGGCAAGCAGAAGCTATATATTTGAATCTCTTGATAACGTCAAAACTTTCGACAATACATACGAATGGTGTAAGCCAAAAGTAAGTGCGCAAAAACATGGGTTAAAAAATATTCCATATTCATTTGTAGAGCATCTGTTTGAAGGTGTAAGCAAAAACGGAGTGTATAACTGCCAGGATGTGGAAACTGCAAATCTCCCAAGTGATTTTTACAAAATGTTAAATACGCAAGGCGTAAAATCGTTTGCACACGGTCAAGTTAAAAAAGATGATAAAGTCACTTTCTTTTTGGGAATTGAGAGTTGCGAAAAACCGAGAAAATGGACCGAGATGGAGTTAAATACGATTCAATATTTAGCGAGATTTTTTTCCATTATTTTGCAGAGCAACCATATGCTTGAGAGGATTGAAAAGCTTACAGAATTTAGTAAGAGCTCTGCGTTTGTTGCGGACAATACCAACAACATCGTCTATATCACCGACATCAATACCTATGATGTCATGTATGTAAACATCGAGGCTCAAAATGTGCTTGGAAATCCACCTGAGAGTGAATGGAAGGGAAGCAAGTGTTATAAGCTTCTATACGGTAAGGATGAGCCGTGCGAATTTTGCAAAAATAAATATCTTTCAAAAGAAGATTTTTATGAGTGGACGTTTTTTAATCCCGTACTTCAAAAGACGATGTATCTAAAGGAAAAACTGTTGCCCTATAACAACCGCATGATAAAGCTTCAAGTCGGAACGGATATAAGCGAGCTGATAGCACTTGAGCAGAGGATAAAAGACAAGTTAGAAGAACAAGAGTTGCTTGTTGAATGTATCAAGATGTTGCACAGCGATTCACCACCTGACATTTCCATTGAAAAGCTTTTAGGGATAACCTGCAAGTTTTTTTCCGCAAACAGAGGTACGCTTATTCAGCTATCTGAGGATGCTTTGTACGCAAGTAATACTCACGAGTGGACAGACGGGCATACGACATCAAGAAAGATGTTTTTGCAGAATATCCCCGTCGATGTTGCTACAAAGCTCATAAGTCGAATCGGAAATAGCGGTGGAGACTATGTTGATCACCTTGATAAAAAAGTGCTTGATGCAATGGGCGAAAACTCTACTATGAGCGAACTTATAAGCCTTCAGAATCTAAACAGCACTATCTCTTCGCCTATTGCAGATCTTTCAGGGAGATATATAGG
>CAYJIQ010000012.1:0-15982 GCA_964370275.1 uncultured Christensenellaceae bacterium | reverse complement strand
CACGCAAAGGTAAGTATGCCCGGCGGCTGTAACATCGGCGAGCGTCCTATTGACTTGCACCTAAAGGGGTTAAAACAGCTGGGCGCAAAGATAGACGAAGAAAATGTGCTTGAAGTTGAAGTAACCGCGGATAAGCTCGTGGGGGCGGACATATTCTTTGACAAGGTAAGCGTAGGAGCGACAATTAACCTGATGTTGGCGGCAACGAGAGCACAGGGAACAACCACGCTTGTAAACGCCGCAAAAGAACCGCACGTCGTAGACGTTGCAAACTTTCTAAATTGCATGGGCGCAAAGATAAAGGGTGCGGGAACGGACGTCATAAAAATTCACGGTGTTAAAAAGATGCACGGTTGCAACTACAGCATAATCCCCGACCAAATTGAAGCGGGAACTATTATGATTGCGGCGGCGGCAACAAACGGAGACGTAACTGTGGAAAACCTAATTCCGACTCACATGGAGGCGGTTACGGCGAAGCTTCTTGAGGCGGGCGCAAGGGTTGTTGAAGGAGAAGACAGCATTAGGGTTGTCGGCATGGACAGACCAAAGAGCGTAAACATAAATACACAGCCATATCCCGGCTTTCCAACGGATTTGCAGCAGCCAATGACTGTCATGCTTTCCACTGCGCAGGGAACGAGTGTTATCATAGAAAATATATTTGAAAGTAGATTTAAACACATCCGTGAGATAAGACGGATGGGTGCGGATGTAACGACAAACGGGACTGTTGCCGTAGTTAAAGGCGTCGACAAGCTCTATGGAGCTCCCGTTCGGGCGTCTGACCTGCGCGCGGGTGCAGCGCTTATTATTGCGGGGCTTATGGCGCAGGGGACGACGCAAATATACAACATTAAGTACATTGACAGGGGCTACTACAACCTTGAAAAGAAGCTGACTTTGCTCGGCGCAAACATTACAAGGCAAGAAGAAGAGGAATTTGAGGACGATGTAATAGACATCAACTCACTTTTGTGATAAGGAGATAGTATATGAAACACTACGAGATTGAGATTGCAAATGTTAAGAGGAATTTGCCGATTTTCCCCGTAAATGATGAGCTTTCGATTGCAGCGCTCATTATATTCGGAGACGTGGAGCTCACTCAAGCTGCTGCGGGTGCGCTAAATAAAATTGCGCCCGAGCACGACATCATGATTACTGCTGAATCAAAGAGCATTCCGCTTATTCACGAGATGGCAAGGCAGTCGAATGTGAACGACTATGTCGTCGCAAGAAAGACTGTTAAGGTTTATATGGGAGAGCCGATAAGCGTGGAAGTTCATTCGATTACGACCGCAAAAAAGCAGCAGCTTTATGTGGACAAGGCGGACATAAACAAGATGAAGGGCAAAAGAGTGCTCATCGTCGATGATGTTATTTCGACCGGGGAATCACTAAAGGCGATAGAGAAGCTTGTAAGACATGCCGGCGGAGAAGTTGTCGGCAAGATGGCGATTTTGGCAGAAGGCGACGCGATTCACAGAACAGATATCACGTTCCTCGAACCACTTCCGCTGTTTAAGGCGGATGGCACACCTATAGAGCAGATATAGTGCCTAAAAAAATCAGACAGAAAAATGCAGGACATTTTAGGACATTCGGAGGAAATTAATGATAGAAATCAGGAAAGTTCCAAAACGATTTGTACGACGGGGTGGAACAGTACATTCCCATGCTTTACTCCGATGAATTTGCAAACATATCAAAGGAAAAAAACCCCGCCTACGACTACTGCGAGGCGAGGTTTTGGCTTGCCTACAGAGACGGCGAGATTGTGGGCAGGGTAAGCGGCGTTATAAACCACGCTGCAAACGAAAAATGGGAACAAAACCGCATTCGTGTATGTAGAATAGACTTTATCGACGACTACGAGGTTTCAAAGATTCTCATAGAGACGGTAGAAAATTGGGGCAAAGAGCGAGGCTATACACAAATCGTCGGGCCGCTTGGATTTTGCGACATAGATAAACAGGGAATGCTCATCGAAGGTTACGACAAACCGGGTTTATTTATCACAATATACAACTTTCCCTATTACGTCGACCACTTTGAAAAGATCGGATTTGAAAAGGACGTAGATTGGGTTGAGCATAAGGTGAACGTTGCGGGAATTTCGCCCGAAAAGCTTGCAAAGATGGACAGAATCTGTGAGCGTGTCGCAAAAAAAGCCGGAGTAACAGTAAAGTTCTTAACGAAGAAAAAGGACGTAGCGCCCTATGTTGAAAAGGTTCTCGGGTTGTTAAACGTTGCATTTAAGGACATTTACGGGACGGTACCTCTGCCGCCGAGGCAGATGAAATACTTAGCTGAACAGTTTGTTCCGCTGATAAATCTCGATTATCTCCCGCTTATTGAAAAGGACGGTGAGCTTGTCGCATTTGGGTTGCTGGCACCTTCGATTTCCCAGTCAATAAAAAAGTGCAACGGAAAGTTGTTTCCTTTTGGATGGTATGATCTCTTAAAGACAATAAAAAAACCAACTGAGCTTGAGATGCTTTCAGTAGGCGTGCTCGACGAGTATAAAAACACGGGACTTACCGCTGTGCTCATAAACGAAGTTTTGAAAAATGCCAAGAAAAATGGCGTCGTTGCGGCGGAAACGGGACCGGAGCTTGACTACAACTACAAAGTCGGCGGAATGTGGGACGGATTTGCGGGCGAATTTAACTTCAAGCGTAGACGGTGTTGGAAGAAAGACATTTAGCGGTACCCTTTAATTTTTTGGGGCAGGTGAATTGTGCATTTGCCCCTTTTTTAAACGTATTAGTATGAAACAGCGGAGGTAGGACAGTGAAATCAAACGACATTTTTGTTACATACGGAAGCGACGCAAAGAACATGACAAAGGCGCTTATCAAAAGCGTAAACTTGCGAGGGCTCATCGGCGAAAACAAACAGGCGTATATCGGGATAAACCCAAATCTTGTCGTCTCAAGGCCTTCGAGCGAGGGAGCTACAACCACGCCTCAGATTGCACGGACTGTTGTGAAGTACCTAAAAAAGCACGGCTATGAAAATATATGTTTTATCGAAAGTTCGTGGATTGGAGACAGCACAAAGCGCGCGATTAAAGCTTGCGGATACGACAAAATTTGCGAGGAATTTGACATACCGTTTATCGACGTAAAGGACGATGAATATAAGTGTGTGAACATAGACGGCATGGAAATCGAAGTTTCAAAGCAGTATTTGGCTCTTGATTTTATCATAAATATTCCCGTGTTAAAGGGTCATTGCCAGACAAAAATAACATGTGCGATAAAAAATTTAAAGGGTTGCATTTCGGACAAGTCTAAGAGATATTTTCACACTATCGGTCTACACAGACCCATCGCCGCGCTTGCGAGTATTAGGGTGGCAGACCTTGTTATTGTGGACAGTTTAAATGGCGATCTTGATTTTGAAGAGGGAGGAAATCCCGTTAGGACAGACAGAATGCTCGCGGCGACAGATAGTGTGTTGCTTGATGCATACTGTGCAAATCTGCTCGGATACGATGTAAGCGAGGTCGGATACATCGGCCTTAGCGAGGATTATGGTGTAGGAAGCGCAGATTTGTCCGGCGCAAACGTGATTATGCTCAATTCACCCGAGCACAATGAACAGAAAAAATCTACGCAAAAAGTTAAAAAATTAGAGGGGTATGTGCAGGAAAAAAAGGCGTGCTCTGCCTGCTATGCAAACCTTATTCATGCGCTGAAAATTTTAAAGGATGATGGTAAGCTTTCGGAATTGCCGCAGGTTTATATCGGGCAGGGGTATAAAGGCAAGCGTATGGACGGAGTAGGTATCGGCAAATGTTGCTCAAAGTTTGACAAATTCGTCAAGGGATGTCCGCCAAAAAGCCTAGATACGGTGAAGTATTTAAAGAAACTTTATTAATGCACTCAAATTTGATTTTTTGGATAATCTAAAGCCCGCAACGCCAAGGTTGCGGGCTTTACTTATGCTAGATTATTGAATTCCTTCGAGTTTAGGTATGTATGAAAAACCCTGTTGAAGTTCTTCGTCTGTGGGAACCATGTCTTTCATGTTTCCGCTGTTATATTCCATATATGCCGCAAGGTCGAAGTATCCTGTTCCCGTAAGACCGAAGACAATAGTCTTTTCTTCTCCGCTCTCTTTGCACTTTAGCGCCTCGTCTATGGCAACTCTTATTGCGTGAGAGGATTCCGGTGCGGGTAAGATTCCTTCGCAACGCGAAAATTTCGTTGCAGCATCAAACACTTCTGTCTGTTTTACGCTTCGTGCTTCGTCGATGAAACCATCATGGTAGAGCTGGGACAAAATCGGGCTCATTCCGTGGTATCTCAGCCCGCCTGCGTGCGAAGCCGAGGGGATAAATCCGCTGCCGAGTGTGTACATCTTGGCGAGGGGTGTTACCTGGCCGACATCGCAGAAATCGTATGCGAACTTTCCTCTAGTCATTGTAGGGCAGGAAGCGGGCTCGACTGCTATGAAGTACGGCGCTTTCTTTCCTGTAATTTTGTCTGCCATAAACGGCGCCATAAGTCCGCCTAAATTAGAACCACCACCTGCACAGCCGATTAAAATGTCGGGCTCGATATCGTATTTTTCAAGAGCGGTCTTTGTTTCAAGTCCGATTATAGATTGATGTAGGAGTACCTGGTTTAGCACACTTCCAAGAACGTAGCGCTTACCTTCGGTAGAAACCGCAACTTCAACTGCCTCAGAGATTGCAGTACCGAGGCTTCCGGAGCTACCGGGGAACTGTTCTAAAATTTTTCGACCTACGTTTGTCGTGTTAGAAGGCGAGGGAATTACGTTTGCGCCGTAAGTTTCCATAACGGCCTTTCTATAAGGCTTTTGTTCGGAGGAGCATTTGACCATGTAGACGGTAAGGTCGAGCCCGAAATATCCCGAAGCCATCGAAAGCGCTGTACCCCACTGGCCGGCTCCTGTTTCTGTCGTAAGCCCGGTGAGTCCCTGCTGTTTTGCGTAATATGCTTGAGCTATAGCTGAATTTAGCTTGTGCGAACCGCTCGTATTGTTTCCTTCAAATTTGTAGTATATCTTTGCGGGAGTTTCGAGTTCCTTTTCAAGGCAGTAAGCACGAACCAGGGGCGAGGGGCGATACATTTTGTAAAAGTTGCGAACCTCTTCGGGAATCTCGATAAATCTATCCTGCGTGTTTAACTCCTGCTTAGCGAGCTCTGTGCAAAAAACAGGCGACAAATCGTCGATGTCCACAGGTGTCAGTTTGCCCGGGTGCAAAATAGGTGCATGGTCGGTCTTCATATCAGCACGTACGTTATACCATGCTTTTGGCATCTCCGACTCTTCAAGGTAAATTTTGTAGGGAATTTTAGCCATTATTGTTCTCCTTATTTATAATTATATTTTCTGTTTGCGGGTTGGTATCGGTTGTAAAATAAAAACCCTTGTCACCCACATGTTTTCTTCATGCAGGGACAAGAGTTAAACTCCTGCGGTGCCACCTTGCTTGGCGCAAAAAGCGCCCTCTCACGGATGCGACAACATCCAAGCTCTGTAACGTGAGCATACGTCATAGGCTACTAATATTCACCCATGCCCTCAGAGGTCCATTTGCAAAATCGCTTTCTGCTCGGTTTTCAGCTGCCCGAACTCTCTTTTAAGCGCGCTTTTTGCTTTATCTCCCCTTCATCGGTTTTACTCAGTAATCGTAGCACAGCAGACAAGTTGTTGTCAAGTGTTTTTAAAAAACAAATAAAGATTCAATTTGATTAATACTATCCGTGATAAATGCGGAAACCGCAGGGCGTGGATATCATATTCTTTTTCGTCTTATCGCAAACAATGTTGCCGCTAATATCAGCAAAAGTGCAAATGGCAAAAATATAGTCGCAGAATAAAACTCGGTGTAGAGCGTCGAGGGTAAATCAGGAAATATGCTTAAAGTCACTGCGAGCAAGGTGCAAACACCGCCACAGATAATGACTGTTTTTTTGGAGTCTTTTTTTATAACAAACGAAAGAACTCTTGCGGCGGCAAAAATAATTATGCTCAGGCGAAAGACGATAAAGAAGAACAAGCTGGCCACAATTAGGAGTTTAACGAGGCTTACGACGCTTGCATATGAAGCGGACATTTCAAAAAAACCGCTTGCGTTTGCGTGCTCGAGTGCCGAAGCTCCAAATGCAAAGGCGCAGGCGAGGGCGCCACCCACAGCCGTTGTTAAAATAGTGCGGCGCAAAATGCGCTTTTTTGGTTCTTCAATGAAGGGAAGCAACACGAGAACGGCTGAAATTTCGGCAAACTGAATGCCGATTAGTGTGATTACGCTGAGTGCTGAATTAGGAGGATCGCTGAAAACAAAAAGATTTTGTGTTATGCCCGAGGTAAATTCAAGCACGGTTGCGACCACAAAGCATATTCCCGCGACAACTAGTATTATCGTCGCACACCTAGCCATATCACAGCTTTGTTTGCCCGCCGCATACGTAGCGCAAAGTGCAACAAATACGATAAGCAAGACCGAAGGGACTTGTTCAAGCTGTCTTGATACGGTGTCTGTGCCGTAATATGCGAGACAAACGGTGCAAACTGCGATATAAAGCGCTGCCAAAAACACTAGCATAACTTTTGAAAATTTGCCAAATGCGACCTCAAAAGTATAGTCAAGAGGACGTTTAAAAAGCATAAAGAGCAGGGATACGACTGCAATCCCGGGTAGTAAACTAACAAGCATTGTGGTGGGTTCTGCTCCGTTTAAATTTAACAAAAATATGTTTGACAGGCAAAAACACAGCAGAACCGCCGAAAATTGATAGCCGTATAATTTGTTCATGTTCCCTCCTTATTGCGAAAGTTGTGTTCCGTTAGCAGTCACTTTAAAAAGCTCCGAATCCGCAAAAACCCGGGCAGTCTCTTCGTTTTCGCCAAGTGCATGAAGAGCACTAATCACAAATTCTTGCACATCTTCTTCAAGAGCGGCCCCATCGACCTCGATGTGTTCAATGTAGTTAAAATGTATGTTTATGCTTGTAGCGGAGTCCGGTTGGACATAAACTTCAAGCGAGTCAGAAAATTCAACAGAATTTATTATAACCTTAAAGTCGGTGATTTCTGCGTTGTCAAGCGAAATGGGGTTTTGGCTTTGTAGCAGGATTTTAAGCCCTAAAGCTTCGTCTCCCTGCAAAACAGAAACAAAATTTCCTTCGCTAAATACGGCAATTCCTTCGACTGCAAAGGAATCCTCAAACGTGACATATGGCATGAATGCGAGCTTGCTTCCGCTCTTAGATGCACTTAAAAATAGATCTGCTGTTGTTAAAACGGCTCCCGTAGTATTTGTCGCATGGGTGATAAGTGTTAGCAGCGTTTTTGTTTGCTCGGAATTGTCGGATGAAAGTGCCTCTGACGCAGGTGTGTCTAAGATCGCAACGCAGATTCCCCTTCTGAGCTCGGAAAGTTTTTGCATACTTTCAAGAATGTTTTGCTCTTTAAAATCCGCGCCGAAGATTGCCAAGTCTGCATGAGAATAGTATGGCGTCCTAGAGGAGGCGGAGTTTAGTTCGGTAAAGACGCCGGGGAGCGAATCGCTTTTTGCGCTTATAACATGCAACTCTTCGTCCTCGCGCATTTCGCAGGCAGTTAGGGTGTATTGTGCGTCCAAACCGATTGTGCGAATAAAGGCCAGTTCGTCGAGTTCGTTTGTCTTAAGAACACATCCGCCAAGAAATATTGTGCTTAAAATAAGTGCAAAGAATCTCTTCATCAAAAGCCTCCTTTTCGCAAAATTCCCTTTATACCGCCACGCACGAATGTATCGCTAAGTCCCTTTGAGACGACAGGAGCCAGAGGCAGAAGATATGGAGTGCCAAAGGATTTTAGCGAGCTTAGGTGGATGATTATGATAAAAATGCCCGCAAGCACGCCGAACATTCCAAAAAATGTTGCCAGCAGAACAAGTCCTATGCGCAGAATTGCTGTAGAATCCGCGCAGGAATTGACGATAGCCGTTCCTAAAAATGTCAGTGCGGAAATTACAATTGCGGGAGAGCTTACGAGCTTTGAACCAACTGCCATGTCGCCGATTACCAGTGCACCGACAAGCCCCACGGTTCCGACAATCGATGCGGGGGGTCTTATTAGCGCCTCTCTGATCATTTCATATATAACGAGCAAAAATATAAGTTCAAACGAGACGGAAAATGCAGTGCCCGAGTTTGCAGAGATGAGTGTCGAAAGTAGTTTTTCGGGGATGAACTCCTGGTGGTGTGCGACGAGTGCGACGTAAATTGCGGGCAAAAACACCGACACGAAGTAGGCGATCAGTCGGAGAGTGCGCACCAAAGTTGCGTAGTATTTTCTGGAGTAGTAGTCCTCGACCGAGTGGAAATTTTCGGTAAAGAGCATGGGGACGGTAAGCACAAACGGGGTGCCGTCGGTAAATATTGCAACTCTTCCCTTCATGAGCTTGCCCGCGACAACATCGGGTTTTTCGTTGTTTGAGACGGTGGGGAAGATAGACTTTGGGTTTTCTTCTATCAGCTGTTCAATATGCCCCGATTCGAGCACATAGTCGACGTTTATGTCCTTTATCTTCTTGCGCACTTCGTCTACAAGTTCCTGCGTTGCGCTGTCCTTGACATACGCCATGCACACGTCCGTCGTCGAAGTCCCGCCTACTTTAAAGTACTCGGTTTTGAGCGTGGGAGTCTTTAGTTTTCTGCGCACCATTGCCGTATTAAACAGCATTGTTTCGGTAAAGGCTTCCTTTGGACCTCTGTTTGTGCGCTGTAAATCCGGTTGCGAAACTCCGCGCATTGGCCAACCTTTTACCTGTGCCAATACAGCTTGTGTTGCGCCGTCTATCAGCAGGCCAACATCTCCCGTCAATATATCGGCGACGATTTTATTGATGCTGTCCGTAACGCTGACTTCGGAGAATGTCACCCCCGACATCAAAATTTCCTCTGCATCCGCCAATTTTCCGTCTATAATGGGGATTTTTTTGTGAAAAAGCGGATAAAGCATGTCCTCGTGCAGACTCTGTCCGTTTACAAGGCCGTCTATGGCGACGATAAAACCTTCTCTTCCATCCGACATCGTAAGTGGTCTGAATATAAAGTCAGCACAATCTTCAAAAACTTTTTTTAGGTATATTTCGTTATCCTTCAAATTAGCGCTTATGCTCATTTAGTTACCTCGCACTTTCTTGTTCTTTTCCTATTTTGTAAAGTTTGCAGAATTTTATTCACTTTCGGGGTGCATAATAAAGTTAATTCTACGGATGTCTAACAAGAAAATTCTATTAAAGGATTAAACTTATTAGACAAATCAACAATGTTAGGTGGTGAAAGAATGAAAGTAGGTCAGATTATCAGGTGCGGAGTTGAATCCTGCGTGCACAACAGACCAGATCATTTCTGCGAGCTTGCTTCGGTAAAAATCCTGCCATGTAGGCCGTTTTCCTGTGACTCGGTTAGGTGCGCGGAGGCTAGTATGTGTGCCAGTTTTGAACACAGCAAAGTAGAGTTTTTATAGTTGTTTGGCTCGAGCTTTTATCTGCGCAAAAACTCTTGCGCCTGAAAGGAGAATCAAAAATCCCCCGAAAATTTTGCGCAACAGTTCAGAATCTATCATTGAAGCACAAACTGCCCCTGCCACCGCACCAAGAGCGCCCCCGATGCACATATAGACGCATAAGCTCTTTTCAATACGCTTGTTCCTTATGTGAAAGATGAGCGCTGTTGCCGCCATAGGCAAAAATGCGAGCAGGTTCATCCCCTGTGCCGTGTGTTGATCAAGTGCAAAAATAAATGTTAGGGCGGGGATTAGGATTATTCCGCCTCCCATCCCCATTCCGCCGATAACGCCAAATACTACTCCCGCAACTGCATACCACATTTAAAACACCATCCTAATCCCCGAGGCTAAGATTAGCAGTGTAAAAATATTGTCTATAATCTTGCTCTTTAGCTTTCCCAGCAGAAATGCTCCGAGAATTCCGCCAAGAGCTGCACCGCCCAAGAGCCAAATGGTGTTTTCGTCAAAAACAGCACTTCCCGTAAAAAAGTATACCGCTGCGCTCACTGCACAAAGCGGAAATATTATAATTAATGATGAAGCGTGTGCTTTTTTATGCTCGATGCCGCCTTTTTCCATAAGCTGTACTGCGATTATTCCGCCACCTGAGCCGAAAAACCCGTTGATAAGTCCGCAAAGTCCTCCGTATATAGATTTTCCTATCCTGCTGCTAATTATTTTTTTCATATAAACTTCCTTTTTCGTTGATTTTACTTTACATAGTCTGCTCAATAATCTATAATATTATATATTAAAAAATATCCGCGATGTTTTGCGGATAAATCAAGGAGGAAATAATGACTATAGCAGTAATGGGTGTCCTATTGTTTGGCATCGGTTTTGGCGTGTTGAATTGCTTTTTCGGCGCGAAATTTCTCAGGGCAATGTTGTTTTTATACGGATTTATTATCGGATTTTTAGTTGGATTCATTTTAACGATAACTCTTGATCCGTTGGTCAGCATTCTTATCAGCCTTGCAGTGGCAATGGTGCTTGGGCTTGTCGCTTACTCAATCTACAATTTGGGCATATTTATGATCGGTGGGGCTTCTGCCGCGCTTATTTTGTTGCTCATCCTGTATTCGTTTGAAGTGGATCTTACAAAATGGTACTCGGTATTCTCGGTACTTGGCGTGTTCATTGCCGCGGGAATCGTTACGCTGAAGTTTAAGCGAATTGTCATTATCGTGTGTACGGCTATAAACGGCGGTACAAACCTAGCCATGTTTGGCGGCGCTCTCATCATGTACTTTGGAGAAATAACCTCGGCAACATTTGAAAATCTGGAGTTTTCGATCGAAGGTGCATCAAACGCAGTACAGTCCGCAACAAATAATTTCCTTGCGATGTATGGAGTTATCTTCATCATTGCGTCGATAGTATTAGCGGCGGGCGGCGCAGTTGTTCAGTTTATGTACACGAGCAAAAAGGCAAAGTATCTGAATAAATAAAGATTTTAAAATTGCTCATCAAGCCATTCGGGACGTGTGAAAATCCTAAGCGGGATATATTTGCAGTCGCGGATGGCTTTTTTAACATCTTCCATAAGCTCCTGCTTTGCCGCTACATACTCGACGGGAATTCCCGTAATCTCAGAGACCTTCCTTACAACTTGATGCCCCTCAATGACGGTCTGCGCGGTCGTAACATTAGCGAGATTTGAGTTGCTGATTAGTGCGCAAACCTTTAGTTTACTTACCTTTTCGATAGTGCGCAACATGTCTACGATATCTTCGGGAGTTTCTTGAAGAGGCCTGTTCGCGTTTATGACGTAGTAAAATGATAGCTCGTCTTGGACACTTTCAAACTTGTCCTTTAGCGAACCGAGTGCCGTCGCGCCGACGGGGTCTCCGCCTGCGTCAAATATCACCGTGTCATATCCTCCGCCAAAGGGTCTGTAAATTTCGGCAGAAAGCGAGGGAACGTCTACCATCGTGTTTGCAAAACACGGCTTTATCAGCTCGACACCCGCTTCGTTTAGCATTTTTTCGTGCTCCGAGCTTCTAAAGTATGGGTTTACTATGTCCATATCGAGCAAAATTCGCTTTCCTGTCAGCGAAAGTGCTGTGTTTATCGAAATTTCAGTTTTACCGCTTCCATAATTTCCCGCGAATACGTTGTATTTTTTCATAATATTATCCTCTTTTATGTCTGCTCATGAGTGCACGAGCGCATTTAATTCCGTCCACCGCCGAGGAGACTATTCCCCCCGAATATCCCGCACCTTCTCCCGATGGATAAAGCCCTAAAACGCTGTCGCGTTCAATCCTATGAGGAGAGGAAGTTCTCGTTTCTATTCCAACTATGTTTCCATATTCACTAAATCCTCTTAGTTGCCCATCAAAATCCGAAAACCCTTTTTTTAGTGCATGCGTGATAAATTTGGGAAGGCAGGGTAAAATGTCGCCGCTAAGTGTGTATGGAGCGTAAGATGTTTTTATGTCGCCCTTAGAAGGAACGCCGTTTTTAAAGTCGCTTATGCGCTGTACTATTGCGCCGTAGCCATCTGCCTGTGCGTATGCGATTTTTTCGTAAAATCGCTGAAATTCCACTCCCGTCGTGCCGGCAAAATCCTCGGGTCTCACACTGACAACTATTGCACTGTTTGAAAATTCCATGTCTCTGGCAGCAAAGCTGCAGCCGTTTACAGCTGTTGCGCCCTGCTCGCTGGCAGAACAAACGACCTCTCCGCCCGGGCACATGCAAAATGAATACACACCTCTTTTTTCCCACGAAGAGCGGAGTTTATACGTCGCAGAACCGAGTCTGGGATGCCCCGCCCACTTTGAAAACTGGTTTTTATCTACAAGCTCTCTTGGGTGTTCGACGCGCACTCCCATAGCAAATGCCTTGGGTGTTATTTTAACGCCCCTTTGTTCTAGCATAGCGGCAGTATCCCTCGCACTATGTCCGACTGCGAGTATGCAGGCGTTTGTGCGGAGGGTGTGCGTCAAATCGGCGTGTTTTAAGTGTACCTGTGTGAGTTGACCATCTAAAATATCTATGTCTACCAACGTCGTATCAAACCTGATTTCTCCGCCGAGACGTTTTATCTCTTCGCCCATGTTTGAAACGACTTTTCGCATTATGTCTGTGCCGACATGGGGAAGTGCTTCGTATAATATTCTCTCGTCCGCACCAAAGGCGACGAATGTTTCGAGCACTCGGTTTACGTTTGCATCCTTGCTTCTTGAGGTGAGCTTTCCGTCCGAAAATGTTCCGGCACCACCCATGCCGAAGCAGACGTTGTTTTGAGGATCTAATATCCCCTCTGTTGCAAGCCTGTGTACGGAGGAAACTCTCCTATCTATGTCTGAACCTCTCTCGACAACGAGCGGTTTATAACCGTTTTTCAGCAGTTCAAGTGCAGCAAACAGCCCTGCCGGGCCCGTTCCGACGACGAGGATTTTGTCCTTGACTGGAGCGTCTCCGAATATGGGTTCGGGAATCGGCGGAGTGTCGGGTGGAGAGAAACCCTTTTTAATTGCGAAGTCGTATGCGTGTTTAGAAAGCGAAATGTCTGCGGTATACTTAAATAATGGGGACTTTCGAGCGTCGAGAGACTCTCTTATTATGTGCACGCCACAAATGTCGTCAGTGGAAATTCCGAGTTTTTTTGCGGACTTTGTCCTTAAAAGCTCGGTGTCCTCGTCGGGTGTCAGGGTTAGTTCGTGCAGTCTTATAGTCGGCTCTTGGCTGTTTTTCATTTTTACCCCACGCTGAGAGTGATGGAAACTCCGTTTGGAGTAGCCACGACACTCGAAATGCCGTCTATGGCTATCGGATATTGAACTGTGAGATCTACGTTGTGCGTTCCTGTCAAAAGTCCCTGAGCAGAGGCTGTAACGGATAAATCGTCTTCTTCAATGTTTGCAAGTGCGCTGAGCGTTCCCGTGACTGCGATGTCGACGAGCTCTTCGCTAAGCTCGTGTTCATAGCCCGAACGCAAATCTGTAACCGTGATAGCAACATCCTCAAAAACCTGAGTTGTCGTCTGTTCGGCAATAGAAACGCTTATCGTAACGTTGCGTCCGTTTGGATATGTAATTCCCTCGATCTGGGTAAGCTGTGCGTTTACTGTAAAGTCTTCCTTAGCTCCGTTTGCATTCACGCTTTCGATTGCGAGCGTCGTTATGTCGTCTAGGTTGTCACCGACGATGGGTATTTCACTCGGAGCAATCGTAACATTGGTGACTTCGTAGCCCTCCGCTACGTTTGTAATCGCAAGCTTAGAAGTGGCCGGGTCAACAGAGACGGATTTTGTCTGCGTGACGGGAACTGTCAATATTGCGCTTGGGTGGTCGCTTATAAGGCCGTCTGCGTTGACGATGTTTCCCTCTGCGTCCATAAGTTCAATGTTTACACTGCGTATTGAATCCTGTGTGTATTCAGATAAATCGACAGTGCAAATTGCACTTGATATAGTTTCAACTATAGACTCGGCGCCTTGTATTGTGAGAAGGGTGGGTGTTACCTCGGGAGTTTGTACATAAAATCCATCTTGCGCTTCTCCTGTGGTCTCGATGATTATGGGGATATCTCTTGAAACGAGTTCTTCGACCTTGACTATTACGGTACTCGGAGTAACGCTTATGACCGTACTGTTTAAGGGGGAGGATGTTTCTATGTCGAGCTCATATTCGCCGGGTGCGTGTATAACCGAAAGATCGACGTTTGCGTCTACCGTGGAGTGTGATATGCTGTCAATTGACTGTTGGCCCACGTTTACCTGAGCGCGAACTGTTATGATTTCTGTTAAATCCTCAGCGGTGACTACTAGGTTCTTTGAGTGAAGCTCCTCTGTGCCCGAGGTTCCAACAGCGATGCTGTCTACGTTTACCGTCCTTATCGGGTTTGTATCCGCCATGACAAAAAGCCATATAAGTATTGCCGCGAAAATTGATATTATTTTTAAGAGCAGGTTGTTTTTTAGAGCTCTGCCTATACTCAAAAATACTTTCTTCATTTTTTATCCCCTTTTCGACGTAAAACTCCGCCGAGCAGGCGAGATTTTGTCTGTTTGTCACTCATGAGGTCGTCTAATAGCTCACGGAGTGCCTTTGCGTCTATGTATCTCGTAAGAGAACCGTCAACAGTCTTTGAAATTACGCCCGTCTCCTCGGAAACGATGATGGTGATGCTATCCGAGACTTCGGAAATTCCAAGTGCGGCGCGGTGTCTTGTGCCAAGATCGCTGCTTATCTGCTTATTGTCGCTAAGTGGCAAAAAACAACCTGCGGCGACGATTCTGTCTTTTTTTATGATGAGTGCCCCGTCGTGAAGCGGCGAATTTGGGAAAAAAACATTTCCAAGAAGTTCCTCGCTAACCATAGCGTCGAGCCAAGTTCCAGACTCTATGACATCCTTTAGTCCCGTCTTGCGTTCAAAGACTATAAGCGCTCCCGTCTTTCGCTTTGAGAGGTTGAGCACAGCTCTGTGAATCGCATCTATGGTGTCCTCATATACGAGAACATCTCCCGTTTGAAGTTTGACATCAAAGATTTTTCCTCTGCCGATTTTTTCAAGCGCTCTTCGGATTTCGGGCTGAAAGATTATGACAATAAGCACTATGCCGGCCGTTATTACCGAATTCATTAGCCATGTGACAGTAGCCAAATTTAGCAGTTCACAAACGCTTGCGAGCACCAAAATAAGCCCCAAGCCTTTTATGACCTGAATAGCACGGGTCTTGCTTGTGACTTTCAAAAGTCCGTATACCATAAAAGCAACTAGTGTTATGTCAATAAAATCAAGTATTGTAAACTGTACAAGGCTACCCTGAATTGCCGTAAAAAATTCCTTCACCGAACGCTCCTTAAAATATAAACAAGTCCTATCCGCAAAATCAGCTGCTGCGGAAAA
This sequence comes from uncultured Christensenellaceae bacterium, assembly GCA_964370275.1. GTDB lineage: Bacteria > Bacillota > Clostridia > Christensenellales > Christensenellaceae > CAYJIQ01. The sequence goes on along the minus strand of CAYJIQ010000012.1, from coordinate 580 downwards.
ACATAAAATCCACTCTCTCTACATCCATTATACACTATTTTCACAAAATTCCAAATACAAAAATTTAATATACGGACTATTTTCACACTTTGTTCAAATGTAAAAAATGTGTAAAATTTATGTGTGTGTTGTGTATGCCGAACGGTCAAATGTGGTATTATGTTTCTACATAAAAAGAAAAGGGGATTACGGACATGATTGAAAAGGTACAATTGAGCACAAAAGCAAATACATTTTATACTATAACCGGAGATGTTGAGCGTGCGGTTAAGAAAATCGGCGTGCAGGACGGACTTTGCATTGTATTTTGCCCACACACGACAGCGGGAATTACTATAAACGAAAACGCTGATCCCGATGTAGTGGAAGACATGATGATGGGACTTGATAAGGCATACCCCGACCGTTCGGAGTTTAAACATATGGAAGGAAATTCTGCTGCGCATCTGAAGTCTAGTGCACTCGGACACAGTACGACGGTGGCGATTGAGGGCGGAAGGCTAAAGCTGGGGACTTGGCAGGGAATATACTTCTGTGAGTTTGACGGCCCAAGAAACAGGCACTATTACGTAAAGGCATT
>CAYJIQ010000011.1:0-16170 GCA_964370275.1 uncultured Christensenellaceae bacterium | reverse complement strand
CACATTTTCTTCGTCTATCTATGCGCCCAGCTCTTTTAACCCCGTTAGGTGCAAGTCAATAGGACGCTCGCCGAGGTTACAGCCGCCGGCCATACTTACCTTTGCGTGACCGAATCTGCAAAGAAGCGCACCCAAAAGGTAATATGAAGCGCGCATGTGTTTAACGAGGTTAGAACTCGCCTCGCTCGTGTTTATCCCTCTGCTGTCTATTCTAACAGTGTCGTCCGGCAACAGTTCGACCGTTGCACCCAAATCCTTTAATATTCTAAGGAGGATCATAACGTCGTTAATCTTAGGTATGTTTTCAATAACACAGACATCCTCCGCCAAGATTACAGCAGGCAACACTGCAACAGCGGCGTTTTTTGCGCCTGCCACGCTGACGTTTCCTTTAAGCGGTATGCCTCCGCCTATAATAAATTTTTCCTTCATTTCACTCCTCCTAAAGCCTATACCTATACGCTGTCCTTATATATATCTACGTTAATTTCGACAAATTATTCCACCGCTGCGTTAAAACATCTTCTTTTTAAATAATATAAACGCTACGATAGCCGAAACGCTCAGGCTAATTCCCAGGACTATCCAAAACCCAAATGGATTTTGCCCAAAGGGCACGTTCACATTCATCCCCCAAAAACTGGCAAACATTGTGGGAACCGAAAGCACGATAGTTATTGCCGCAAGCAGTTTCATCACGCTGTTTAGGTTGTTTGAGATGATAGAGGCAAAAGCGTCTGTCGTTCCCGTCAAGATGTCCCTGTATATCGCGCACATCTCGATTGCCTGTTTGTTTTCGATGATAACATCTTCAAGCAGGTCTTTGTCGTCGGGGTATTTTCTTATCATAGAACCCCTCTGTATCTTTTCAAGCACCATCTCGTTTGACTTGAGCGCCGTCGAGAAGAAGACGAGTGATTTTTCAAGCTTTAGCATCTGCAAAAGCCGTCTGTTTTTCATTGATTTATGCAATGAACGTTCAATCTGCGTCGTCGTTTTGTCTATCTGACGCAGGTAAACAAGAAATTTTGCCGACACTTTATATAAAAACTGAAGCACAAGCCTCGTTTTTTTGCAGGTGTCAAGTCCTTTAAATTTCTTTCCTTGGAGCTCCTCCACTATCGGTGAATCTTCAAGACATATCGTAACTAGATTGTCTTCCGTTAATATAATGCCAAACGGAACCGTCTCATATAGAAACGAATATCCCTCGGGAACGACTATCGGAATGTCGACGATGACAAGCGTTACTCCCTCTTCGCTTTCTATACGCGCAGCTTCCTCTTCGTCAAGCGCTGCCCGCAAGAAGTCTTCGGGAATTTGAAGCTCATCGCGAACTCTGATTATCTCTTCGTCATTTGGGTCGCACAGGTGAACCCACGCGCCTTCTTTGATGACGTCGAGCTCGCGAAGCACATTGTCTTCGGCTGTTGTTAATATTTTTATCATACGCACCACCTTGTTATACGGACGCGCGCACTATAAAAACGCTCGTCCTCAGTCTGTAACTCTACTATGGCTACTGCCCGGTTCTTGATCCACTTTACCCATCCTTTCGTCGTCTCTTAATAATTCACTTTTTGACGCACAAAAATAAACGCACTCACGTGCCCCTCTATTATATTCTTTTATTATTATTTGTGCAAGCAAAAAAGTTGCAAATACATATATTTTTACGTAAATTTATTATTGACAAGCTAATTTCTATGTGTTATATTGTTTTAGCAGGCTGGGCAGGCCTTTTTTGATTGCTAAAAATATGCTCAGCTTAGGAGTTTGGAGGTAGCTTAAAATGCGTTTAAAGATTACGCTTGCGTGCCAAGAATGCAAGCAAAGAAACTACAATACAATGAAGAACAAGAAAAACGATCCAGATAGGCTTGAAATGAACAAATACTGCAGATTTTGCAGAAAACACACCACTCATAAAGAAACGAAATAGTAGGTATCGAATATGCCAAAAACCGTATTACTGGGAAAAGATAAAGAAAAGCAGCTAAAGGAACAACAGAAGCTGGCTAAAAAAAACAATAAGAGAAAACGCAGATCTCCGGCGAGATGGGCGAAGGATATCATCTCAGAAATGAAGAAGGTGACCTGGCCTACGAGAAAGGACCTCATCAGTTACACTCTTGCTGTAATTGCATTTGTTCTTATAATGACAATTGTCACCGGTGTATTTGACTTCGGTCTCTCCAGTCTATTCGGACTGCTTATATCAAACTAAAGAGGTTTAAGTGTGGCTGACGCAACAGTAAATAATGATGTATTGATGGAAAACGAACTTGCAACGTCAGATGTTTTAGAGCAAGAAGAAGTTTCATCTGCAGCAACAGCGGACGCAGAGACACAAGATTCTCCTGCGGAAGATCCCGAAAAAGAACGCCTAAAGTACCTAAAACAGGAAAAGACGGACAGGGCTTATTGGTATGTGGTCTACACATATTCGGGATATGAGAACAAGGTATGCGACAACTTGCTTAAAACTATCGACAACCACGGGTTAAAAGACACGATTATCGACGTCAAAGTCCCGGTCGAAGAGACCATAGAGGTCAAAAACGGCAAGAACAAGCATGTTCAGCGCAAGCTTTATCCCGGCTATGTCATGGTCAAGATGTTCCTCACGGATGAGACTTGGTACATAGTAAGAAACACAAGAGGTGTTACAGGATTTGTAGGCCCGGGAAGCAAACCCATACCGCTTTCGGACAGTGAAGTTCGTGCAATGGGTGTTGAGGATGTTGCAATTAAGCTCGATGTCGAAATCGGACAGAGCATTATCGTAACGTCGGGGCCGTTTGAAAACTTTATCGGCATTGTCGAGGAAGTAAATGCAGAGCGTCAAAAGGTAAGAGTTACCGTTTCGATGTTCGGAAGAGATACAAGCGTAGAGCTTGATTTTGTACAGGTAAAAAGGGTGTAATGCCCTTTTTGTGCTGTGAAAAAATTTACAGCACCGTGGGAGGGACTCCCCCGTATATACCACATTATTTTATAGGAGGCACAAACAGTGTTACATTAAGCTACAAATTCCTGCCGGAAAGGCAACGCCTGCACCCCCGGTCGGACCGGCTCTCGGACAACACGGCGTTAACATCATGGAGTTTGTAAAACAGTTCAACGAAAAAACAGCGAAACAAGCAGGGTTGGTTATCCCGGCAGTTATCACGGTTTATGCAGACAGGTCTTTTACATTTATCCTAAAGACACCGCCGGCAGCCGTTTTAATCAAAAAAGCATGCAAAATCGAAAGCGGTTCGGGTGTTCCGAACAAGACAAAAGTTGCAAACATATCGCAAGCGCAGCTTAAAGAAATTGCAGAGCTAAAGATGCCCGACCTCAATGCAGCGAGCATCGAAGCAGCTATGTCCATGATTGCAGGAACTGCAAGAAGCATGGGCGTTGTCGTAGTAGACTAAGGATTAGTGGGAGGCGAAAGCCGATAACACCACAAGGAGGTATTTCATGAAAAGAGGAAAGGCTTATAAAGAAAGCGCTAAGCTTTTTGATAAAATCACACAGTACGAACCGCAGCAGGCTATAGACATATGCTTGCAGACGGCAAAGGCAAAGTTTGACGAGACAATTGAAATCTCAATCAAACTCGGCGTTGACCCAAGACACGCAGACCAACAGGTCAGAGGCGCTGTTGTTCTTCCTAACGGAACGGGTAAAACGCTTAAAGTCCTCGTATTTGCAAAGGGCGACAAAGCTAAAGAAGCTCTTGATGCCGGTGCAGATTTCGTTGGCGAAATGGACATGGTCGAAAAGATCCAAAAAGAAAACTGGTTTGACTTTGACGTCTGCGTAGCGACACCCGACATGATGGGCGTTGTTGGACGTATCGGTCGTGTTCTTGGACCAAAAGGACTCATGCCTAACCCCAAATCGGGAACGGTTACTCAGGACGTTACTCGCGCAATAAGCGACATTAAAGCCGGTAAAGTTGAATACAGAGTAGACAAAACATCCATCGTTCACTGTCCGCTCGGAAAGAAATCTTTCGGAACGGAAAAGATCATGGAAAACATGAACACTCTTATGGAAGCTGTTGTAAAGGCAAAGCCTTCTGCAGCAAAGGGAACATACCTAAAGAGCGTTGTAATTTCTTCAACAATGGGCCCCGGAATCAAGCTGAACCCGCTTAAATTTTTGGGATAAAAAAACATTGACACACAGCCTCTTGCGTGTTAATATGTTATAGCAACTTAATATGCCTAAGACAGCAGGTACAAAGATAAATCCTGCCGAGGAGAATTTACGGAACTTTTAAGGTCCGCTCTGTCTTTGGTATGGAGCGGATTTTTTTAATGATTATCCCACACCTCGTGGGTATGAATTATATCTTGAGACTAAGGAGGTGAACGAATGAAGGAAGCTACTTTAAAAGCTAAACAAGCCATAGTAGAGGAAATGCAACAGAAGATGAGCGAAAGCCAAAGTGTTATATTCCTCGACTACAGAGGTCTTACAGTTGCAGAGGTCACAGACCTGCGCAACAAGATGAGAGCCGTGGGTGTCGAATATGTAGTTGTTAAAAACTCTTACCTCGAGCGCGCAGCGGCAAACCTCAATATCGAAGGTCTTGACGACATTCTAAAAGGTCCAACCGCTGTTGCGTTTGGTGTGAATGACGCTGTTGCTCCCGCAAAGGTATTAACCGAATTTGCAAAGGCATCAAAGAAGACACAGATCAAAGGCGGTGTCCTCGAAGGAAAGGTCATCGACGAAGCAGGGGTCAAGTACCTCTCGGAACTTCCGAGCAAAGAAGAACTTATTGCAAAGATGCTTGGAAGCCTCAACGCTCCCATCACAGGACTTGTCATGGTTATGTCGGGAGTTATGCGCAACTTTGTGTGTGCGCTTAATGCAATCAAAGAAAAGAAAGAAAACTAAAATTTTTGGAGGAATAAATTATTATGGATAAGACACAGTTGATAGAAGCTATTGAAAGCATGTCGGTACTCGAGCTTGCAGAGCTCGTAAAGGAACTCGAAGAAAAGTTTGGCGTTAGCGCAGCAGCACCCGTTGCAGTTGCAGCAGCACCCGCAGCAGGCGGCGCAGCACCCGCAGCAGAAGAGAAGACAGAGTTTGACCTCGTTCTTAAAGATGCAGGCGCAGAAAAAATCAAGGTTATCAAAGTTGTTCGTGAGCTTACAGGCCTCGGTCTTAAAGAAGCTAAAGCAGCTGTTGACGGAGCTCCTACAACTCTTAAAGAAGGCATCGGCAAAGAAGATGCTGAAAAATACGCAGCACAGCTTAAAGAAGTTGGCGCTACAGTAGAAGTTAACTAATTAACCTATACGAAAAACCCCTTCCATTACAGGATGGGGTTTTTTATTATATAGCGTTCGCTTTTTATTTAGCTCTACCCTGTTATTCTATTTGCATCAAGATAACGCCCTTTTCCAAACTCGCACTCAAACGCTTGGCGCATAGACGATACCAAAAGCGGCCTGTTTATATAGGGTTTATCCTCCTTTAAAGAGGTAACTTCAAAGGGTAGATAGCTGTATTTACAGTATTCCTGCGCAGATTTTTTTTCTAATACCAGCGTTCCGCTTAGCACGCTGCGTTGCTCGAACACTTCCTTTTCATATTGTCCGCAAATTTTGTCGCCGAGCAATATAAAGCCTCCTTTTAATTTCACCTCTATATCAATATATTCAAGTGAACTCACAATACAACGCACTTGCATATCAAAACTCACACAGTTTGTCATATAAGAAAAAACAATCACTCCTTCGTCGCAATAAAATGTCGATTTCCCGGGCTTTGTGTGTGTGTCAATTGTACTCTGCGTTCCTTCGGGGCAAAGTAGGCACTTTGAGTTTCTCGCGAGCATGAGGATATTCTCCCCCTTTGAATCTCTCAAAACCGAGTCTAAAAGGAGGTTTGATTCGGGATTTTCAAATGGACTGAAAAGATAACTTGTCATGTTGGTTTCCTCTCAATAAATTATTCAAGTTGTATATTTATATTGAGGAAAATGTAAAATTATACGAAAATCAGAAAAGATTTACAAGAGCATCAAAAAGCGTCGCCGCACGCAGTATGTCCACGCCTTCAAACTTCTCTTTGTTGACGGCGGGCAGGATCACTCTGTTCATCCCCATTCTTGCACACTCCGACAGTCGTTTTTCAGCCTGCGACACCTGACGCAGTTCGCCCGTAAGCGCAATTTCTCCCATAAAGACGCTTCCTTTTTTTAACGCAGTGTTTCTAAAGCTCGAAACAATACTGGCGGCAACAGCAAGGTCACTGGCGGGTTCGACAAGCTTCATACCGCCGCTTACGTTTACAAAGATATCCTGATTGTATAGCTTTAGCCCAATCTTTTTTTCGAGCACCGCGACTATTAGGCTCATCCGGTTATAGTCGATTCCCGTCGCCATTCTTCTCGGGTTTCCAAATGCACTCTCGCTAACCAGTGCTTCAATTTCAAGCAAGACCGGCCTTGTTCCCTCTACACCGCAGTATACGCAAGCTCCCTCGCTTTTTGTCTGCGAGATCATAATAGCAGATGGATTTTCCACCTCTTTCATTCCAAGCTCTGTCATCTCAAAAACGCCTATCTCGTTTGTACTCCCAAATCTGTTTTTCACGGCACGGAGTATGCGAAAAGACGAATGTCTCTCCCCTTCAAAGTACAGCACTGTATCCACCAGATGTTCGAGCACACGCGGTCCTGCAATCGCACCCTCTTTTGTGACGTGCCCGATGATAAAGACGGCAATCCCCTTGCCCTTTGCCAGCCTTACGAGTTCCGCCGCACATTCTCTTACCTGAGTAACACTTCCCGGTGCCGAGGCGATTCCATCTTTGTACATCGTCTGTATGGAGTCGACGATTATAAACTCTGGCTTTTCGCTTTCCGCGGCGCTAATTATACTTTCAAGCTGGGTTTGCGCCATAAAGAGCATGTCTGCCTTCACTTTTAACCTATCTGCGCGCATCTTCACCTGAGCAGGTGATTCCTCTCACGAAACGTAGAGCACTTTTGAATTTTTTGCGAGCTCAGACGCCGCCTGCAACAGCAGTGTGGACTTTCCTATTCCCGGCTCACCGCCTGCGAGCACCACCGAACCCTTTACTACTCCACCGCCGAGAACTCTGTCAAACTCGCCGATGTTTGTTAAAAACCGAAGACTCGTCTCCGCTTTTACGTCCTTTAGCTTTGTTATGTTGACGGCTGCGACAAGTGGCTTTTGTTTAGCTTCAACCACCTCTTCGAGCGTATTAAACGTATAGCAAGACGGGCACTTGCCCATCCATTTAGCGCATTCATATCCGCATTCCCTGCAAACGTATGTCGTTCTCTGCTTTGCCATTGATTATCACTCCACCACAGCATATTTCACTATGTCTATGTTCTCATACCCGCCTGTGATATCATACCAACAGACATATTTTCCGTTTACACTTGCGAGCACACCGCTTGAGGTGTCGCTGTTTAGCTGGACGACCTTGCTTTCCTCTATTAAGTAAAGATACACCGTCTGATCCTTGGTGTACGCTATAAATCCGTCTCCCAGTTCGTAGTTTAGCACCTCTTGTTCGAGCATAAGCGGGTTTGCCCCTGCGTTTGAGACAAATATGGTGTACTTTCCGTTTCCATCAAGCACCCCAAACACGATGTTTTGACCGTCTGTCTGTGGATGAGTGGCTAACCTTGAAAAATTGTGTTCCTGTCTGTCCTCTCCTGCGATATCTCTTAAAACGATGGTGCTGACCATCTGTCCGTTTTCCTCATAAGGCAGGGTATACATGAAGTAATCTTCAAATATATATGCCGTTGAAGGCGGGACTGCGTAGTCGTCAAACGTCCTCACTGTGACACCTTCCCTTGCTTCGATGTCAAAAAGGTAGAGCTTGTCCTGCGTACTGCCCGTCTGTTGCATAAAGGCTATCATGTTTGCGCTCATGCTTATTTGCGGGACGGCAAATCCATATTCCTTTACGGTATACTGATATCCCGTCTCCCTGTTTATAACACAAATTCTTCCACCGCCACCCGAAAGCGAATCAATAAATACAATATACTCATCGTTCATCATGGGGCTTAATATATTTTCATATTTGACATCAACTTCAATCTCTTCGGTCTCAAGGGTAGACAGGTCGTATATCATAAGCTTGTTGTATACTGTTTTGTACTCAACCATAGATGAGGTCGCGAAGATAATCCCTTCCCATGTCATAAAAGGGTCGCTTACCGTATTTAAATCTATCAGCGCTTCTCTTTGAAGCAGGCTGTAGTCGTCATCATCCTCTGCCAGCGGGTCTTTGTATTCAAGCGGGTCTACATATGGCTTGGGTTCGACCGAGGGCATAGGGTCTGTTAAGTCCCTCACATACGGAATTCCAAATATGATTACCGCCGCGATGACGAGCCCGCCCGCAACAAAACAAGCCACCCACTTCATCATGCGTGCAAAACCGCTACTTGCTCTTTTTACGTTGAAGTGTTTTCGCTTATGTCGCCTGATCAACTTGCATCCTCCCGAAATTTTAAAACTGTACTGTTCTTGGCACACGTCTGTCTACATTATAACACGCCGTCGCGCCGAATTTTGTAAACATATGTTAAATTAGAATGCATACCGCGTGCGCACTCACTCCCTCGCTCCTACCTTCAAAGCCGAGTTTTTCAGTTGTCGTCGCCTTTACATTTATGCAAGAATCGTCTACACCCAAAACTTCTGCTATGTTTTTGCGCATGTTTGGTATATAGGTTGCCACCTTTGGCTTTTGAAGCACCAAAGTGCTGTCTATGTTTGATACGCAGTATCCCTTTTGCCCTATCAGCTTTGCCGTGTGTGCAAGCAGCTCTAAACTGCTTATTCCCCTATACTTCTCGTCGGTATCGGGAAAATGCCTGCCTATATCGCCAAGCGCCGCCGCACCGAGCATGGCGTCCATTATTGCGTGCACCAGCACATCTGCATCCGAGTGGCCAAGAAGCCCGGCGTCGTGTGGGATGTTGACCCCGCCTAATATAAGCTGCCTATCGCTCGCAAACGCGTGTACGTCATATCCGTGGCCGATTCTTGGAGCAATCATCCCTCTCGCCTTTGCAATGTCCTCTTCGTATGTAATCTTCAAATTGTCCACCCTCGTTTGAACCAGCCTGACCTGCCTTCCCGTAAGTTCGAGAACTGATGCATCATCCGTGCAAAAGATCTCCTCTCTTACGACCTTCTCATACGCACTCGTTATAAGTTCCGCATCAAAAACCTGCGGTGTTTGCACCTGTGCGACCAGACTCCTGTCTAAAGTAGAAGTTATCATTCCCTCGCTTGCGTATTTTAGCGTGTCCACACACATATGCCCTGCGACACCGCTACCGTAAGCCTGCGCACTCTCTACACACTCCCTGAAAAGTTCGGGCGATGCAAAACATCTGGCACCATCGTGAATTGCGACAATTTTCGTCCCCGGTTTCAAACTTTTAAGTGCACAAAATACGCTGTCCCTTCGCTCTTTACCTCCGCAGACAAACATCGCATCTTCAAACATTGCCGCATATGTGCTTCTTTCCTCGTCTTTACAAACCACGACAATATAGTCAAAACACTCGCTTTTTTTCATATTTTCATACGAGCGCTCAATTACAGTCTTTGCTCCCAACATCTCAAGCAATTTGTTCTTCCCGAACCTGCCCGAACTTCCCGCTGCGAGCAGTATTCCGGCAATCAATCGACAACCTCGTAGAGGGTGTGCGCATCATCCTTTTTCACCGTCTCTTTGAGCTCTTTTACACGAAATGTAAAGGGCTGTTTTCCAAACTCGACGGTCACGACGTCTCCGACTTTGAGCTTATGACCCGGCTTAACCTCTTTTCCGTTCATCATCACACGCCCGCCGTCACACGCGCCTGCCGCAACGGTTCTTCTCTTAATTATCCTTGAAACCTTTAAAAATTTATCAACTCTCATAAAATCGCCCCTATAAAAAAGACCGCAGGGCAAACTGCGGTCTTCTAAAAATCCAAATAACTATCTTATTTAACAGCATCCTTTAATGCCTTGCCTGCCTTAAAAGCAGGAACTCTGCATGCAGGAATTTCGATTTCTTCTTTTGTTAAGGGGTTAACACCCTTTCTTGCCGCTCTGTCTCTTGCTTCAAATGTACCGAATCCAACTAATTGTACTTTGTCGCCTTTTTTAAGCTCTTCCGTAATGATGTCAAGAGATGCAAGAACTGCCTTTTCAGCATCTTTCTTTGGCAATCCCGATTTTGCGGACACCGCAACAATCAATTCTGCTTTGTTCACTTTAAATGATCCTCCTAAGTTTACTTTATATTAGTGGCGAATGTTCACCCGCCATTTACGTAACGGTTAAATGATATAGGTTTTTAGGGCATTTGTCAATATCAAATGGGAAAATATTTGTTAATAAAGCCAAAAATTTCTCCTTTGCCTACACATTTTAACCGTTTATTTACATTTGAACTATTGACAATTTACGCCTCATCATCTCTAACGATTTCAAGATCTTCTTTCTCAATTATCCTCGGCGCTTTTTTGTTTACCAAATCATACATTATCGGCAGGACATACAGCGTAAGCAGTGTCGCATATGCGAGACCACCGATGCAAACTATAGCAACGGGCTGCATAAGCTCGGTGCCGTTTCCTATTCCCAGAGCCATGATTGAAAGCCCCAAAATAGTCGTTATCGAAGTCATGAGTATCGGTCGCATTCTCGTCCTGCCCGCTTCGACAATAGCCTCTCTTCGCTCCGTACCTTTTATCCTCAGCCTGTTTATGTAGTCGACGAGCACAATTCCGTTATTAACAATTATGCCCACGAGCATTACGAAGCCTACCATCGATACTACCGAGAGTTCAAGCCCACTTATAAGCAGTGCGGCAAATCCGCCCGTCGCCGCAAGCGGGATGGTAAACATGACTATGAACGGAAGCTTCCACGACTGGAACTGTGCAACCATTATGAGGTATACAAACAGTATTCCCAGTGCAACCATGAGTATTAGGTCTTCCATCGAATCCATAATCATCTCGTTTTGACCTTGGAAAGAGAACGTCGTTCCCGGCGGAAGCTCTATCCCTTCAAGCGCAGCAATCGCATCCTCGGTCACCAGCGTTACATTATATCCATCTTCTATGCCCGTCTGTACCTGCAACCTTCTGCGCTGTTCTGAACGGTTTATCGAAGCAAGCGAGGTCGAATCTTCTATCGTCGCAATATCGGTTAGCTTAACCTGCTCCTCATCACCCTCCCTGTTGGTCACGGTAAATTCGTGGTCTTGGATGAGTGCCGGAGTAAATTCATCCTCCGTTCCCTGCGTAATTACGATTTCATAATCGTGTTCGCCTGTGGAAATGCTGTTTGTCGTATTCTCCTGTGTAAGCAACGCCGCAATGTCTGCGTAAATTTGAGCTGTTGTCAGCCCTTGCTCCATGGCCTTGTTCTTGTCGACGGCAATGTTGATAGTGTCGTCCAGCTCCTTTAATCCGTTGTCGACATCGGCAATTCCCGGAACAGCTTCAAGCTCACTCCCCAGCAAACTTGCCGCCTCTTGGAGCATATCGAGGTCGTTGTTGTAGACATTTATGCTAACACCTTCACCTCCAAACATCGCTGTTGTGCTTGTTGCCATAGACGAACCCGCGACTTCCACGGTGCAGTTTACATCCTGCGTACGCTCCATAATATCGTCGGTTATCTGCGTTGTCGACCTGTCCGAGGAATTTATTAAGATGTACACATTTATCGAAGGCGTGTCGCTTCCCGTGGAGATAAGCCCAAACATTCCGCTTGTGGACATGCTTGCACCAACGGTGTGAACTTCCTCAACTTCGAGAATCTTCTCAATCGCTTCGTCTGAAATCTCTTTCATCTCGTCCATTGCAAGCCCCTCAGGCATGGTAAACGTTGCGCTCATCTCAGAAGTTCCCGACATCTCGGGCATAAAGGTAAATCCTCTTGCAAGTGTTATCATAATGCTTCCGACGAGCAACGCCGCAACGACGAGCAGCGTCATTATCCTGTGTCTAAGCGTAAACCTAACCGTACGCTCATAAAATCCGAGCATCTTTTCAAAAATCCCCGGTTTTCTCTCCTTGCTCTTTTTAAACATAAATGAGGACATCGCGGGAACGAGCGTGAGTGCGACGATAAGGCTGGCAAGAAGCGAATATCCGACGGTAAGTGCCATGTCGGTAAAGAGCTGTCTTGTTATGCCTTCGACAAACACTATCGGCAGAAACACCGAAACCGTCGTTAGTGTCGATGCGGTAATAGCACCCGCAACTTGAGAAGCTCCCGAAATCGAAGCTTTTACGGCAGAATATCCCTTTGCCCTCAGCCTGTAGATGTTTTCAAGTACAACGACCGAGTTGTCGACAAGCATTCCGACGCCGACGGCAAGCCCACTCATGGAGATGATATTTAGCGTAACTCCCGAGAAATACATGAGTACAAATGCAAAGATAACGCTCACGGGAATGGAGAGCATAGTGATTACCGTAGGCTTTAAATCCCTAAGGAATAAGAAGAGTATGAGCACCGCAAAGAGTGCGCCGTACATCAAGCTTTCGGTTACCGAGCCCACCATCAAGACTATATAGTTTCCCTGATCCATAAGCGATGTGAAGGAAAGCCCCTCGTATTCCTCTTCAAGCTGCGCAAACTCGTCTGTAATGTTTATGCAGGCAGCCGATGTCGCGGCATCCGACTGTTTCTGGAAGGAGAAAATTACAGAGTCGCTTTCGTTTATATTTGCGTAAACCAATCCCCAGTTGTCTGCAATATAGATTTTCGCCACCTCTGCCACGTAAAAAGGCTCAACGTCGTCCAAGCCCATATCCATGAGCATAAGCCCTTCAAGCTCTTCAACAGAGGTTATCTTGTCGCCCACGCTAACGAGATATTCCTGCAAGCCCTCGCTTACATATCCCGCGGGCATTGCAAAGTCCTGTACCATGATGATGTTTGAAACCATCTCTTTTGTTATTATATCCCGAATGTCCGCCTGTTTATACGCATCTTCTTTTGCGTCTTCAATCTGCTCAAGCCCTTCGTCAATCTGCGTTAGCGCCTGTTCAAGCCCCGCTTCTGCCACGATAAGCTGGGCTGTTGCGTCGCTTAATTCAAATGTGGTGATAATTTTTTGCGCCTCAATCTGCGCAAATGCCTGTTCAAGCTGTATATTCCCCGCCTCAAGGTCTACAATGCTTTGTTCAAGAAGAGCAATTCCTTCCTCTATCTGAGCAATTCCCACATCTATCTCTGCAATAGACTGCCCCAGCGTTTCGGGGTCAACCCCCTGTTGCGCCAACACAACTTTAAGTTCGTCAAGCGATGTCTGCGCCACTGCGAGTGTAGCCTCAAGCACAGTAATTCCCGTGTCTATGTTGTCTCTGTTTAAGAACAATGCGGCAAGCTGCGCGTCTATCGTAGCATACTGCGCTTGCATCTGCAGATATTCTTCGCTCGAATAAATTGCCTGAACCATCGCCTGCTTTTGCTCTTCTGTCAGCTCGGGGTCTTCGTTTATTACGCGAACTTGCTCTTCAAAAGCCGCATTTGTAGCGTCAAGAGTGACAAGCTCAACCTTTATCTCGTTTAAACGCGCGATACTCGCCTGTGCCTGCTCTATAGTTGTCTGAACTTCCGCCAAACTCGTCTGCAACCCCTCAAGAGTTGCCCTTGTCGTATTTAGCTCCGCAAGCTGAGCCTCCATCTCGCCAATCTGTGCTTCAAGCTGAACCTTTGTATCAGCAAGCTGCGACTGTTGTTTTACAATCTCCTCTTCAGCCTGAACCATTCCGTCGGCAAATTCATCTTTACCGCTATCAAGTTCCGCCTGTCCGTCCTCAATCTCGGATTTTCCATCCTCCGCCTCTGTCTTTGCCTCGTCTAACTCCTCCTGAGTCTCTTCAAATGAAGCGTCTATTGCGCTGCGAATTTTTTCGTTAACTTCCTCGAGCTTTTCGTCGCTGATGTCAATTTTAATATTTTCATAAACCAGACCCGTCGTCGTCACGCTCGCAATTCCCGTTATTCCCTCGAGTCTTGGCAACAATGTTTCGTCGGTAAACTTAGAAAGTTCGATTGAATCCATACCTTCCATGTCTACCGCCGCAACAGCAACGGGCAACATATCGGGATTAAGCTTCATTATGATGGGCGTTCCGACCATTTCGTCAAACTCGCCTTCGACAAGGCTTACGCTTTGCAAGATATCGACGGTCACTGCATTAAGGTCGGTTCCGTCATGAAACTCCATCGTAATCATCGAGTAGTTTTCGTTTGACTGAGAACTAATAGACGAAAGATTTTCTACGATAGAAAGAGTCTGTTCAAGAGGAATTGTAACGTTATCCTCAACCTCTTCGGGGGTTGCTCCGGGATATGGAACTGTTACCATAACATACGGTAACTCTATATTTGGAAATAGCTCGGGTGTCATAGTTGTAAAGGATATAAATCCTAAAACCACAACAATTATTACGACAACAAATACCGTAAGCGGTTTTTTTACACTGAATTTAGACATTGTTTTCCTCTCTTTTGTACATTCCGTTTTTCAGGATATTAAATTTATTTTCAAGCCTTGCGACTATTCCTTCTTTGAGTTCGGGGTGCAAAAACACGGAGGCTATCTCCGCACGCATTATGCTTAAGATTATCGATAGGACATCAAACGCATCCTGCTCACTTTTTATATTCAGCGGACTCATATCGACCCTTTGACCCATCTTTAGCAACATCTCTTGTTCCCTTTTGTGAACGACAATCATACTTCCCGTATCTCCCGCGCGAAGACAGGAAAAGACATTTTTCATTAGATCTATGTTTTCTTCTCTAAACCCATATTCCACCGTAAATTCAAATGCAACACGGACCACGTCAAAAATGTCCTTGCTTTTTGACGTAAGCACACGCTCTTCCATTTTTTGAACGTAATCTTCTAAGATATATGTTACAACATCTCGTTTGTCGTCAAAGTATTGATAAAAACTTCCCCTTGGGATATCTGCAATCATAACGATTTTATTTATAGAAATCTCGTCTACGCTTACTCTTGACATCTCGGCTCTTATCGCTTGCGTTATCCGCTGTTTTTTTTCTTCACATAGGTTGTGAAATCTCTCTGTTGGCACATTGCCCTCCGATTGTTTAAAAGTTCACTCGCACACAAAGTGTTTTGTGTCGAAGCTTTTTAATTGTACATGACAACCTGTCACTTGTCAATATGACAACCTGTCATTTTTTGTATATTGTTAAGTTTTTTTATAGTTTGTAAATTAGCTGTTTTTTTGGAACAAAAAAACAAGAATCCCCCGGTTTATAGAAGGATTCTTGCCATGAATTTTAATTATTTTGCGTAATCCACAGTTCTTGTTTCTCTGATTACGTTTACCTTTATCTGTCCCGGATAGTCAAGGTCTGTCTCTATCTTCTTGACGATATCCCTAGCCATTAGCGTCATGCCGGCATCGTCGACATCCTCGGGCTTTACGATTATGCGAACTTCTCTTCCCGCCTGAATTGCAAACGAGCGTTCAACTCCGGCAAATGAGTTTGTAATCTCTTCAAGCGCTTCGAGTCTCTTGATGTAATTTTCAAGCGTTTCTTTTCTCGCACCCGGTCTTGCCGCAGAGATAGCATCCGCCGCCTGAACGAGCACAGCTTCGACACTCTTTGCCTCGATATCTCCGTGATGAGCGGCGATAGCGTGGATAACTTCGGGATTTTCTTTGTATCTCTTTGCAATATCCGCACCAATTTGAACGTGCGGCCCTTCGACTTCGTGGTCGACAGCCTTGCCGATATCATGCAACAACCCCGCTCTTTTTGCAAGTTTTGCGTCGGCACCGATCTCCTGCGCCATGATCGACGCAAGGTGCGCAACCTCGAGCGAATGTTTAAGTACATTTTGTCCGTAGCTTGTACGATACCTGAGTCTTCCCAATGTTTTGACGATTTCGGGGTGTAGGTTGTGAATTCCCACTTCAAACACAGCGGCTTCTCCTGCCTCTCGTATCTGAGTGTCAACCTCCTTCTTCGCCTTGTTTACCATCTCTTCGATTCTCGCAGGATGGATTCTTCCGTCTATAATGAGTTTTTCAAGTGCAATTCTCGCGATTTCTCGGCGAACCGGGTCAAACCCCGAAAGTATTACCGCCTCGGG
>CAYJIQ010000010.1:13974-17129 GCA_964370275.1 uncultured Christensenellaceae bacterium | reverse complement strand
AAACAGCAGGACCAAGTTAACACAATGATTTCTAACGGTGCAACACACCTTATCATCGTTCCTGTTGACACAAGTGCAGCACAGCCGCTCATCGACGCAGCAGCTGACGCAAACCTTCCTGTAGTTTTCGTTAACAGAAACCCCTTCGGTGCAGATGCACCCCCGGAAAACAACTTCTACGTTGGTGTTGACGAAACAATCGCTGGCGAATACCAAGCAAACCTTCTTAACGAAATGGAAGGCGCAGAGGGCGGCGTAGTTATTCTTCAGGGTCTTCTTTCAAACGAAGCAACACTACAGAGAACAGCTGGTGTTGAATCAACGCTTGATACTTCAAAATTCAATATTCTTGCAAAAGAAACTGCTGAATGGCAAAGATCAATGGCTGTTGACATCGTAACAAACATGCTTACAGCACATGGCGAAAACCTCAAATATGTTGTTGCAAACAATGACGAGATGGCTCTTGGTGCAGTAAACGCTCTTGAATCAGCAGACAGAACAGACGTTTTGGTTCTCGGACTTGACGGAAACCCCGATGCTATAGCTGCAGTTGCAGACGGCACTCTCCTATGCACAATTCTTCAGAGCCCCCAAGAATACGGCGCACTCGCAGTTAATGTTGTTAAAAACGTAGTTGAAGGCGTAGAACAAGATGCGATACAGCACATCGAATGGGAACTTATAACAGCTGAAAATGTAGCAGATTACCAATAAGCCTAACTAAATCAGGGGAGGGTTCTCCTCCTCTGTTTTTTTACAAGAAAAGGAGGAGTTACGATGGATAGTAAGTACATGTTAGAGATGAAAGACATCGTTAAAAACTTCGCAGGTGTTCAGGCCCTCAAAGGTGTCCAGTTTAATGTTAAGCCCGGCGAGGTTCACGCACTTACAGGCGAAAATGGTGCAGGCAAATCAACACTGATGAAGTGTCTTATCGGTATTCATCCACCCACATCAGGAGATATGATATTTTGTGGAAAGAAGATAGACCCGAGAACGACAAACGATTCTCTTGACTTGGGAATATCGATGATTCACCAAGAATTAAATCCCGTTGAATCCAGACCGATTATGGAAAATGTTTGGCTTGGCAGAGAACCGAGAAACAAACTGGGTTTAGTGGATCACAGAAAAATGTACAAGATGACGAAAGAGTTGCTCGCAACTATCGAGATGTACGAAGATCCCAAGACGCAGATGGGGAAATTGACAGTAGCAAAAATGCAGATGATTGAAATTGCAAAGGCTATTTCATACGATGCAAAGCTAATAATAATGGACGAACCTACCTCAGCACTAACCGAGTCAGAAGTTAAGCAGCTATTTAAAATTATTCGCAAATTAAAATCCGAAAATAAAGCAATAGTCTATATTTCACATAAAATGGACGAAATTTATACAATTACTGACACTATCTCAGTATTTAGAGACGGCGAATATGTTGACACGAAGCCAACTAGTGAACTTCCGCTTCAAGAACTTATTAACCTAATGGTTGGTCGTGAAATTACGGAAATGTTCCCCAAGGTTAAGTGTCCGATTGGTGATGTGTATCTAGACGTACAGGATTTGAGCCACGGTAAGGACTTTAAGAATGTTTCATTCCAAGTCAGAAGAGGTGAAATTCTCGGTTTTGCCGGACTGGTAGGTGCTGGACGTACTGAAGTTATGGAGACTATCTTCGGTGTTCGTAAAAAGACCAGCGGTAAAGTCTTTATAGATGGAAAAGAAGTAACAATTAATAGTCCGCGAGATGCAATAAAAAATAAAATTGCCCTTCTTACAGAAGACAGAAGACGTGACGGTATTTTCCCTGTTCTTGATATTTTGAATAATACGGCAATTGCAAATATCGGTAAATATACTTCAAAAGTAGGATTGCTTAAAAAAGCTCTTATGAAAGCCGATGCTCTTGAATATAAAGATAAGTTAGCAATAAAGACGCCCAGCTTGCAGCAAAGGATTATGAACTTAAGCGGTGGTAATCAGCAAAAAGTTCTCGTTGCTAGATGGATGTTAACGCTTCCTGAAATACTTATACTCGATGAGCCTACAAGAGGTATCGACGTTGGTGCTAAAGCCGAAATTCATAAACTTGTAACTATGCTAGCCGGAGAAGGAAAGTGTATCATCATGATTTCCTCGGAACTTCCGGAAGTTCTTGGAATGAGTGACAGAGTTGTTGTCATGCATGAAGGCAAAGTTACGGGAATACTCGAAAATAACGAACTACTTACACAAGAAGTTATTATGGGCTATGCGGCAGCTGTCGTTGACTAATGTACACAACAAATACGGAGGGTATAAATTATGAATAAAAATGCAACAGAAGTAACAAAATCAAGTAAGTCTGCATTGTTAAGCAAATTTGCGATAGTAATTGTTTTACTTGGAATGTTCCTTGTAATGAGTCTCGTTCGTGGAGATGCGTTCTTCACGGCAAATAACATTTCAAATATTCTCGTTCAAACAGCTATAACGGGTATCTTGGCACTTGGTATGACATTTGTTATCATATCAAAGGGTATCGATATCTCCGTTGGTTCAGTGCTTGCATTTGCAGGTGTTGTTATGGCTAGTTTGTCCCAGACAGAAGACGCAATTTCAAAACTACTACCAGGAGTTGGTGATTTAACGTTCGTTGCTATAATCATTGCACTGGTTATCGGTGCTGTAATGGGTTCAATAACAGGTGCACTTGTAGCATATACAGGTCTTCCTGCAATGATCGCTTCACTTGGTATGATGACAATCGCAAGAGGTCTTACACGTCTATACACCGGTGGACAGCCTGTTAGTTATCTATCAGATACAATTAACGGAATCAGAGAAGACGTTTTCGGCATTCCGATTTCAGTTATTATCTACATAGGATGTATTGCTCTAGCTTGGATAATACTTAACAATACGCGATTTGGTAAGACAGTTTACGCAATCGGTGCTAACATCAAAGCTGCTGAAGTTTCTGGTGTTCCTGTAAAACGTAACCTTACAATGATTTACGGACTGAACGGAATTTTCGTTGGTATAGCTGCAGTCGTATACGCAGGTCGTGTTGGTTCGGTTCATCCCGAAGCAGGTCTCGGATATGAAATGCTTGCTATTGCTGCAACGACTATCGGTGGAACGAGTCACTCCGGTGGTATCGGTAC
>CAYJIQ010000010.1:11275-13964 GCA_964370275.1 uncultured Christensenellaceae bacterium | reverse complement strand
AGCTGTGGTCGGTGCGCTTATCTTGAGCACACTCTCAAACTCGCTGACAATTCTAGCGGTTGACCCATATTGGCAGGATATCATCCAAGGTCTAATCATCATCGTAGCTGTTGCTATTGACATGAGAAAGACAATGAAGCGCTAAGGAGAATACAAATGAAGATAGCATGTGCACCCTGTTGTTGGGGTATTGAAAACGAATCAAATCCAAACTATGCTTCATGGCAAAGAGTCATCGAAGATACTAAGTTTGCAGGCTTTAAAGGAATAGAGCTTGGGCCATATGGGTTTTTCCCAACGGAAGCGGGCGTTTTAAAAAATGAACTGCAAAACGCGGGAATTAGTCTTGTCGGGGGGACTGTATACAGGGGACTTACGGCAAGTGATAACTCGGATGTTTTGGACTACACACATAAGGTGTGCACACTGCTTAAAGAACTTGACGCACGCTACGTCGTAATCATCGACGAAGTGAACGAACTTAGAAGTAAATATTCGGGGTTGTCTGAAAAGGCACCCCGACTAAATAGCGAACAGACAGATACATTAATTAAAAATATCGGTATGGTTAGCGAAATTTCAAGGAGTTATGGGTTAAGACCCGTCCTTCACAATCACGCTGGCGGTTATATTGAATTTGAAGACGAAATTGACACGGTGATGGATGCATTTAGCACAGAAGAGCTGGGAATGTGCATCGACGTCGGGCATATATATTATGCGGGAATGGATCCCGTAAAAAAAATAATCGACTATCGTGAAGCTATAGAATATGTACACTTCAAAGATGTTAAACAGGACATTTTTGAGCGAGCTCTCAAGACTCAGATTGGCTACTTTGAAGCTTGTGTAGAAGGTGTAATGTGTGAAATCGGTAGAGGAGCACTTGACTACCGTGGTATAATAGAAATGTTGAAGCAAATCGGCTTTGAAGGTTTCTGCACAATTGAGCAGGAAAGAGATCCTGCCACGTATGAACATGCAAAAGATGATTTGAAGCGCAGTTGTGAATATTGCACACAAAATATGTAAGTAGGTGGATAAGAAAATGAAAAACAAATTTATTGACAAATCAAAAGCGAAAGAGGTCTTGTCAAATGCTAAGTCCATGATTATTGGTGGATTCATGGCAAACGGAACATCTGAGGTGCTTTGTGACCTTGTAGTCGAAAGCGGGATGGGGGGCTATACAATCATTGCGAACGACACTGCAATGCCGGGCCTTGGAATAGGTAAATTAATCTCTACAAAAAAAGTTAAGAAGGTTGTTGCCTCGCATATCGGACTAAACCCCGAAACAGGCGCACTCATGAACAGCGGCGAGATGGAAGTAACTTTGGTTCCACAGGGAACGCTTATTGAGCAGATTCGCGCAGGAGGGTACGGTCTTGGTGGCGTGTTAACTCCGACCGGACTTGGAACGGATGTTGAAAAGGGCAAGCAAGTTATTGAAGTTAAAGGAAAGAAATTTTTGCTCGAAGAGCCGATAAAGTCTGATATTGCAATACTTCATGCAACCCAAGCTGACGCATTTGGTAATTGTTTCTTTAAGGGAACAACAAAAAATTTCAATGTGCTCGGCGGAATGGCGGGAAAAACTGTTATAATAACTGCGGACGAAATCTTGCCGGTGGGTGAAATGGACAAGGAAAAGATTAACCTTTCGGGTATTTTTGTGGACTATATATTGGAGGAAAGATAAATGGATGCAAAAGAAATTATCGCACGCAGAGGTGCGCTTGAATTTGAAGACGGTGATGTTTGTAACCTTGGAATAGGAATGCCGACATTGATTGCCGATTTTATCCCGGATGACATACACATTGTGTTGCAGTCAGAAAACGGAATGCTCGGAATGGGTGGATTTTCGACACCTGATTACGAAGACTATAAATATGTTGTAAATGCAGGCGGTAAGTCTGTTAAAGTACTAGACGAAGGTTGTTTTTTTGATAGCTCGGTTTCGTTTGGCATAATTCGCGGGGGTCACGTTGACAAAACAATTTTGGGAGCTTTACAAGTGGACGAGCAGTGATCTGTTGCTTCAGACATAATTCCCGGAAAAATGATTCCAGGAATGGGCGGAGCTATGGACCTTGTTGTGGGTGCAAAAAAAGTTATTGTAGTTACGACACACTCTGCAAAGGGCGATAAACCCAAAATATTGAAGAAGTGCACACTTCCTTTAACAGCATTTGGTAAAGTAAGTAGAATAATTACGGAACTGGCTGTTATAGATGTGTGCGAGAATGGGCTTGTTCTTCGTGAAATTCATAAAGATACAACTGTTGAAGAAGTACAGAACTTAACTGAGGCAAAGCTTATAATCGAAGGTGAAGTAGGTACTTTCGGTTGATTAACGGAAAGGGATTATGAATAAAGTTTTAATAGCATCGGCAGTAAGAACACCAATTGGCTCTTTGGGAGGTGCACTTAGCAAGGTGAGTGCAGTGGAATTAGGTTCAATTGTAATAAAAGAGGCGATTTCAAGAGCGAAAATTTCTGCTACCGACGTGGATGAAGTTTTTATGGGATGTGTTTTGCAGGCAGGTCTGGGGCAAAATGTAGCAAGACAGGCTAGTTTGAAAGCCGGACTGGACGTCAGTATTCCAGCTACCACAATTAATGTAATTTGCGGTTCCGGGCTAAAAAGTGTTCAAATTGCAGCAAATCTCATCGCTTCAGGCGG
>CAYJIQ010000010.1:10546-11265 GCA_964370275.1 uncultured Christensenellaceae bacterium | reverse complement strand
GTGCAGATGTAGTTATAGCAGGAGGCACAGAAAACATGTCTCTTGCACCGTACGTAATAGATAAGGCGAGATTCGGATACAGAATGGGCAACGGAACTCTTGTTGATACACTATTAAACGAGGGTCTAACAGACGGTATGGGCGGGTATCACATGGGGATAACTGCAGAGAATCTGGCAGAAAAATATGATATTTCAAGACAAGAGCAGGATGAATTTGCATTAGCAAGCCAACAAAAATGCTCGGCTGCTATGAAGGAAGGTAAATTTAAAGACGAAATAGTAGGTGTGCCCGTTACTCTTAGGCGAGAAGAAATTATTATAACAGAGGATGAGCATCCAAGAAGCGGAGTTACCAAAGAATCGCTGGCAAAATTGAGGCCGGCTTTTAAAAATGATGGGACTGTAACTGCTGCAAGTTCATCGGGAATAAACGACGGAGCTGCGTGCGTTGTTCTCATGAGCGAACAAAAAGCGAAGGAACTCGGCGTGAACGCTATGGCAACATGGGTAGGTGGAGCTATGGCGGGAGTGGAGCCCGAAATTATGGGTATTGGGCCAGCATATGCCGTTAAAAAGCTTCTTAGCATCACCGGCAGGGAACTGGAGGATGTAGATCTTGTAGAAGCAAATGAAGCGTTTGCATCTCAAGCTTTGGCAGTATCAAAAGAACTCGGGCTTGATATGCAAAAGGTTAATGTAAATGGAGGAGCAATTGCC
>CAYJIQ010000010.1:8912-10506 GCA_964370275.1 uncultured Christensenellaceae bacterium | reverse complement strand
ATTACTCCATGAAATGCAACGAAGCGGAGCAAAGTGCGGCATAGCTACACTTTGTATCGGTGGCGGCATGGGAATTGCCGGAATGGTAGAAAGATAAGGAGAAAATTATGAAAACATTAAAATTCGGAATCATTGGTGCAGGAAGAATTGGTAAGTTGCATGCAAACAACATTATGAGCAGAATTAAAAATGCCGATGTTGTAGCTATTACAGATGTTGTACCGGGCGTGGCAGAAGAATTTGCCAAGGAAGCCGGTATTAGCACTTACGGAACAGACTACAAAGAGCTCATTTTAAACAACCCTGAGATTGATGCGGTTATGATTTGTTCCTCTACAAATACACATTCAATAATTTCTGTCGAAGCTGCGCGTGCAGGCAAACACATTTTCTGCGAAAAGCCGATTGATTACGATCTGGACAAAATTCGCGAGGTTATGAAAGAGGTAGAAAAAGCCGGTATTAAATATCAAGTCGGCTTCAACCGTAGATTTGACAAAAATTTTGCAAAAATAAAGAAGAGTGTGGTCGATGGGCTTGTTGGCAAACAGGAAATTATCAAGATTACATCAAGAGATCCAGCACCTCCGCCGATTGAATATATCAAAGTTTCAGGCGGAATCTTGCTCGACATGAGTATCCATGATTTTGATATGGTTCGCTATATTTCAGGAAGCGAAGTTGAGGAAGTATCTGTATTTGGTGCATCGCTTGTCGATGAGAAAATCGGAGAAGCCGGCGATGTTGATACGTGTATCATAAACATGAAGCTAGCAAACGGAGCTCTGGCTGTTATTGACAACTCCAGGCGTGCTGTATATGGTTATGATCAACGTGTTGAAGCGTTTGGTTCGCTCGGGCAGATTTGTGCAAACAATGAAACGGCTACAAACACAGTATTGTCGACAGAACAGGGCGTTGTAAGCGAAAAGCCGCTGTACTTCTTCCTTGAAAGATACAACGATGCGTTTATACGCGAAGTCGAAGATTTTGTTGCAGTTTGCCTACAAGATGCAGATGTTCCTGTTGGGGCAGTAGATGGACTTAGAAGTGTTCTTGTGGCTCTTGCGGCTACAGAGTCATTAAAATTAGGCGGAAAACCTGTAAAAGTCGGACTTAACTAAATAGATGGAGTTTGAATTTTATATATACATTTTCGTAATACAGCTTTGCGCGTTTACGGTTAAAGGCATAGCAGGGTTTGGTGATCCACTGATCTCAAACCCTCTGCTGATGACTTTTATGGACAACAGACAGATTACCCCTATGAATCTGTGTGTTCAGCTCCCGATAAATACGTACATGGCAATAAAAAATAGGAAAAGCTTTTCTGTTAAAAGAGTAATACCAATTACGATAGCTGTTGTCTTGGGAATTGTCCCGGGGATAATGCTGCTTACATACTCTTCTTCGCTTTGGTTGAAGTTGGTTCTGGGTATAGTTATAATTGGAATAAGCATAGAGATGGCTACTAGAGCCAGGGCAAAACCTGCTAATTACAATAAATACGTAATGCTTGTCATATCATTTTTTTCCGGTATGTGTGGCGGCATATTTGGAATTAATTTGTTTTTTGTTGCATATCTTGAGCGTA
>CAYJIQ010000010.1:3646-8868 GCA_964370275.1 uncultured Christensenellaceae bacterium | reverse complement strand
TCCTATATTGTAACAGGATTGATTACAGTCGAACTGTTGCCTCTGGTTGCTGCGTGCATTCCGGGTGTGATAGGTGGAATGTTGCTGGCTAGAGTGTTAGATAAAAAACTTAGCGATAGACTAGTTAAAATTACAGTTATTATTATGTTTTTCATTGGTGGGTTAAGCACGGTTGTAAATACACTGCTGGTTATGTAAATTTGGCAGGGCAAGGATACATAACTTTAATATTTCAATGGTTTGGAGTGTTTCCGTTACAAATTTGTAAATTTATTCAGAATATTGGTTTTGTTTGCAAATTTGTGGTATAATAATACATGTCGCGCTTTTTTACGTGAACATGGGAAAGGAATACTTTAATGTTAAAACGTCTGGATTATATAATGGGCGAACTTAAGAATAATGAAACAGTATACGTAACAGATCTTAGTGCATCCCTTAGGGTCAGTCCGGTTACAATAAGAAAAGATCTTTTATACTTGGAAAATTCTGGTTATGCAACAAGATTTCACGGTGGAGCACAACTAATTAGTAAAAACTTCAAAGACAAAGATGATTCATCGTATTCAAATGATGAGACTCTAAGGCTAATTGCTATGAGGGCGTGTGAAGAGATTCAGGAGGGGGATAGTATCTTTCTCGGTTCTGGCAAAACATGCTGTTTATTAGCAAAAATGTTGAGCAAATTTGATTCGTTGTCCATCGTTACAAATAATGTTACTGCCTTTGAACACTTAACTAAGCAAAACCACAAGCTGCACTTGGTTGGGGGAGAAGTCCTAACTGTCGATGGAGAAACATATTTTGCAAGCTCGTTAGATGCAGCGGAGTATCTTGCTAATATGTATGTAACTAAGGCGTTCACGAGTATAACGGGAGTCGATATTAATGCGGGACTTACTGTGACCTCAATGCTTTCTACGTATCTATATAAGTTTATTAGGAATCTTGCTAATACATGGTACTTAATGCTAGATCACTCAAAGTTTGACCATATTGCACTCTATACCGTTGAAAAGGACATTAAAAGTGTTCAGTGCTATATAACAGATAATATCAGCGACAAATACGCGGAGTATTTTAAGCAAAACGACATAAGGTATATTTCAGAAAACGTGTAATCATAGCTTTAGTGAGATCGTCGTATGTTGCGCCTAACACTTTAGTGCGGACGTATGCGCAGTGCAATGAGTAAAGACAAATTTAAAATAATGAAAATGCATAAAAATATTTTCGTTATTTTTTTTTATTTTTCTACTTGAGCGAATACTGACGCAGGGAAGTTGTAAAAAGCCGTTTAATTCGCTGTTGTAATGATATTTTCAGTTGAATGTAGAAAAATGTATACGGTTACATTTGCGTTAAGCTATTCAAAAACTGAAAAAATAGCCGAAAACAGGGCGAAAATGTTTATATTTATTCAAAATCTCTATACTTTGAAATGAAAGGATGCTTGACAAAATGTAAAATATGATGTATCGTTACATTATCGATATTGAAAGGAAGGCAGACATGACTCAAAGAGAAATTTCAAAGATAGCGGGCGTATCCTCCGCAACAGTGTCAAGGGTTCTAAATAATGACCCAAAAGTGCGCGAGAGCACAGCAAAGCGTGTGCGATCTATCATAAATGAACACGGATATGTCGGAAACATGGCTGCTGTTAATCTTAGAAAAATAACAACTAAGACTGTAGGCTTTTTAATTCCCGAAATGAAAAACTCATTCTTTGTTAATGTTTTAAACGAATGTCAGGATTACTTTTTTTCAAGGGATATTAACTTGCTTTTTGGATGTTCAAACGAAAGTGTAAGACGCGAGCTTAAAATAATGCGTTCGTTTTTACAATATAAAGTCTCAGGAATAATTGCGGCTTTTGTAGACTGTGAGAACGAGCATGTTGCAGTGGCAAAGCGTATGGGAGTGCCGATAGTTATGCTTGAAAGAGAAAAACGAGATATGTCTGAGGAAATTCACGACTCGATAAAGACAGACAACTATGGTGGAATTGAACAGATTGTAGACTATCTTGTAGGCCTTGGTCACAAGGACATTGCACTTTTGACCGGACCTTTAACCCTAACTCCGGGTTACGAAAGATACGACGGTTTTTGCAAAGCTATGAAAAAACACAGTTTAGAAGTTCAACAACGCTATGTAATATGTGATACATTTTCACCAAATTCAGGTTACTTGGGGGTACAGAAACTGCTCGCACTGCCCCAAAGGCCAACGGCGATAATTACGGCAAGCACTATTGCTACTTCAGAGGCATATATGTCGCTTATTGATTCTAGGGTAAGCATACCAAATGAGATGTCGCTGATAGGGTTTGATGATTTTGATTTGGCAACGCACCTTGATCCGCCAATTACTGTGGTGGCAAGACCTGCGATAGAAATGGGCTCAATAATAGGTGATATATTGCTTTCAAAAATAGGGAGCGAACAGGACAGCAAAAGTATAAGTAGAATAGTTCTTCCAACTAAACTAAATGTACGAGGTTCGTGTGCACCGCCGAGAGCTTAAACTTGGCAAGAGAATATTAATATTTATCGGAGATAACCGGTAATTAAATTATAGAGGAGATAATAAAAATGGCAAAAATTAAAGTTGGTGTAGCAGGTTACGGAGTTATCGGACAGCGTTTGGCAGACGGCGTTGCAATGCAGGCTGACATGGAACTTGTGGGCATAGCGGACCTCGCCCCCACACTGGCAATTCAGGCACTGCGCGAAAAGGACATGGTAGGTGCAAACGATGTTGAGTACAAACTCTATCTCGTGGCAGGCGCGGATGAAGCGGCATTTAAGGCAAAGGATATCCCGGTTGCGGGCTCTTTTGAAGATTTGTGCAAAAGTGTTGATATCATGCTTGATTCTGCACCCGGCGGTGTAGGAGCAAAAAACAAGTCTGACTACTATGAAAAATATGGCGTAAAGGCTATCTTCCAGGGTGGAGAACAAAACAGCGTTGCAGATGTTTTCTTCCACGGTTATGCGAACTTTGAAAAGGGAATTGGTCAGGATTACTTGAAACTTACATCTTGTAATACGACAGGACTCATCCGTGCAGTAGACTGTCTTGATAGATCAATTGGACTTGAAAGAGTTGCAATTACAATCATCAGAAGAGTTGCAGATCCGGGCGATTACCACAGAGGGCTGACAAATGCTCTGCAGGTGGACAAAGCTCCTTCGCACCAAGCAGTTGACCTCATGACAATTATGCCGCACATCGATGCAACAGGCATTTTAGTACATACACCTGTAACTCACGGACATATCATTACAGTTCTTGCATCTGCAAAAGACGGTAAGAAGATAACAAAGGATATGGTTATGAGCCAGTTTGAAAAGCATCCTCGTATCCGTGTGGTATCATTGGCTGAAGGATTTTTAGGTAATGCTTCGCTCTTTAGATATGCTAGAGACCTTGGAAACCGCCGTGGCGACATGTATGAAATCGCTGTTTGGGACGAATCAATTGTTGAATCGGGCAACGATATCATGTTTGCAATCAACATACCCCAAGAGTGCGTAACCATCCCCGAGAGCTTAGACGCTGTACGTGCGGCAATGGGCATGCAGAAGACGCGTGAAGAAGGAACAAGCGAGACGAACAAATACTTGGGCATTAAATAAATATAAAAGAGGAAATCCTATGAGATTTGGAATAAAGACGCTGGACGAAATAGAAGTTGCGGGAAAGACGGTACTGCTACGGGTTGATATTAATCAGCCCGTAGACAAAAAGACGGATTCGCTCAAGGACATCACCCGTGTGAAGGCAAGTGTCAAGACGATAAATGAATTGAGTGAAAAGGGTGCAAAGCTTGTCATAATGGCGCATCACGGCAGCGACATAGAGTATAAGAATTTTTACACGACCCGCCCGCACGCGAAGGTTTTAGCCGAGCTTTTAGGCAAAGAAGTTAAGTTTGTTGAAGATGTCGTGGGGCCAACTGCGATAGGCATGATAAAAGACCTTAAAGACGGGGAGATTTTGCTTCTTGACAACGTGCGATTCGTTAGCGAAGAGCAGACGCTTTTTGAGCTTAAACTTAAACTTTCTCGCGAGGAACAGTCAAAAACACAACTCGTACAAAAACTTGCTCCGCTTGCGGATTATTACGTGTGTGACGCGTTTGCCGCATCTCACAGAGACCAACCCTCGCTGTGTGGATTTGAAGAAGTTTTGCCCTCTGCGATGGGCAGACTTTTTGAAGAGGAATACTGTGTGATAGCAGGACTCATGGAAGCGCCCGAGCGTCCCTGTGTATTCGTGCTAGGTGGCGCAAAGATAGGCGATGCGTTTATGATGATGAACACGGTTCTCAAGGCTGGCATTGCAGATAAAATTCTTGCCGGCGGACTGGTTGGCCAAGTTTTGCAGGCAGCAAAGGGAATAGATATCGGAAAACCATCGCTTGACTTCATCATCAAAAAGGGGTACGGCGAATTTATCGAAAAGTCTAAAGAGACGCTCGCTCAGTTCGGTGATAAAATTGAAATCCCCATTGATGCGGCATGGGACAATGACGGTAGGCACGAATGCGACGTTGCAGACATGCCGGTTCAGGAGTCGCTTCTTGACATAGGTTCAAAGACGGCTGCAAAATATGCTGATATTATTAAGTCTGCAAAGACGGTGTTTGTAAACGGCCCTGTAGGAGTTTTTGAAGAGGATAATACAGAACTCGGGACAAAGGCTGTGTGGGATGCACTTGCAACCACAGACGCTTACACGGTAATCGGTGGTGGAGACAGCATAACGGCGACCAACAAATACGGTTATGCGGACAAAATTTCGTACATATGCACGGGCGGTGGTGCGCTCATACGTTTCCTATCAGGAGAGGAACTTCCGGTAGTAGCGGCACTTAGACACTCGGCAAAAACACATTTTTAGTAGATAATAAGGAGAAAATAATGGCTGATTTTAGAGAAAAAGCGATAGAAAAGCATGGAGAGTGGGAAGGCAAAATTGAGGTTGTTGCTCGTTGCCCGGCAAGCACGCAGGAAGATTTGTCTATAGCGTACACTCCGGGTGTAGCAGAACCTTGTCTTGAAATCGAAAAGGATGTTGATCTATCCTACAAATACACGAGAAGACACAACCTCGTAGCTGTTGTCACAGATGGAACTGCGGTTCTCGGACTCGGCGACATCGGACCCGAGGCGGGAATGCCGGTCATGGAAGGAAAATGCGTTCTTTTCAAA
>CAYJIQ010000010.1:0-3636 GCA_964370275.1 uncultured Christensenellaceae bacterium | reverse complement strand
AAAGTATTTGGCGATGTGGACGCTTTCCCGCTATGTATTCGCTCAAAAGATGTCGACGACATCGTAAATACGGTTACTCTTCTTGCAGGAAGCTTTGGCGGTGTAAACCTCGAAGACATCTCTGCGCCCCGTTGTTTTGAAATCGAGAGAAGACTTAAAGAAACTTGCGATATTCCGATTTTCCACGACGATCAACACGGAACGGCTGTTGTTGCGGCTGCTGCGATGATTAACGCATGCAAGCTAACAAAGAGAAACCTTGGAGATATGAAGGCTGTTGTCAGTGGTGCAGGTGCTTCTGCGATTGCTGTTACTAGGCTTCTTATGAGTCTTGGGCTCAAAGATGTTATTCTTTGCGACAGAAAAGGTGCAATCTACGAAGGAAGAGACGGCCTAAACGTTGAAAAAGAAGAGATGGCAAAGATTACCAATAAAGATAAGTTTGCGGGTTCACTTGCAGATGTTATGAAGGGTGCAGACGTATTCTTTGGTCTAAGTGGCCCCGGAATCGTTTCAAAAGAGATGGTCGCTTCTATGGCTAAAGACCCCATTGTTCTTCCTATGTCAAATCCGACACCTGAGATTTTCCCTGAGGATGCAAAGGAAGCGGGAGCTGCTGTTATCGGTACAGGAAGAAGTGATTTCCCGAACCAGATCAACAATGTTCTAGCTTTCCCGGGAATTTTCCGTGGTGCACTAGATGTTCGTGCCAGCGACATAAACGACGAAATGAAAGTTGCAGCATCTTATGCAATCGCAAACCTTGTCGCCGACGACGAATTGACGCCCGAGTACATCATACCCGCAGCTTTTGACAAGCGTGTTGGCCCGGCAGTGGCAGAGGCTGTTGCAAAGGCAGCAAGAGATTCGGGAGTAGCAAGAATTTAACTGACAGTTAAGAGTTAAGAGTTTGAGTTTAGTGGAGAGCTGAGCTTTCAGCATTAATGATGGAGAAATGCGAAGCGTTTCCACTACAACTTTCTGCTCTTAACTTTTAATTTTTTAAGGGAGAAATATAATGAAAACCACATTTGGATTCGGAAAAGGAACCATGAGCTTCGAAGTTCCGGGCAAAAATTACATGGGAACGCTCAAAACGTCGGAGGACGGACAAGTTGAGTTTGACGAGCAAGGGGAAGTTCTTCGTGCAATTACAAATCCGATTGACTCAGAACCTCTCTGCGAAATCGTGTGCAAGGGTAAAAAAGTCGTAATCGTGACCAGCGATATTACAAGGCCGCTTCCAACTTACAAGATTATGCCGACATTGCTCGATCAACTGTATTCTGCCGGTGTGAAGAAAGAGGATATCACCCTCGTGTTTGCCCTCGGAGCACATCGCGAACATACAAAAGAAGAGATGCTCAAACTTGCGGGAGAGCGTGCCATGAATGAGGTAAATGTCATAGACGGCGATCCGAGTGACTGCGTTCACATCGGTGCGACCTCATACGGAACACCCGTTGATGTCGTGCGTGTTGTGGCTGAAGCGGACGTTAGGATTTGCATGGGCAATATCGAATACCACTACTTTGCAGGATATTCGGGCGGTGCAAAGGCTATAATGCCGGGAGTTTCGACAAGAGACGCTATACAGGCGAATCACTCGAGGATGGTAAACCCCGAAGCGTGTGCGGGTGCTATAGACACAAATCCGCTAAGACTTGACATCGATGAAGCGGGTGGTATGACGGGAATTGACTTTATTATAAATGTTGTGTTAGACGAGAAAAAACGCATAGTGAAAGCCTTTGCCGGACACTACATCACAGCTCATCGCGAAGGATGTGCGTTTCTTGATACTATGTTTCTGTGTGAGGTGGGAAAGCGTGCGGACATCGTGGTAGTGTCGCAGGGCGGATATCCAAAGGACTTAAACTTGTATCAGACACAAAAGGCACTCGATAACGCGAAACATGCAGTTGCAAAGGACGGAATAATTATCCTTGTCGGCTCTTGTGTTGAAGGGCTGGGAGAACATGTGTTTGAAGAGTGGATATTAAACGCTCCAACGGCAAGCTCTATGATTGATCGGGTACAAAATAACTTTGAGCTGGGTGGGCACAAAGCGGCGGCGATTGCTATGGTACTCGAAAATGCGCGAATATTCTTGGTTTCTGAGATGAATGCTGAGTTTGTAAAGAAAATTTTCCTTGAACCATACTCAGACATTCAAAGTGCACTTGACGAAGCACTCAAGATAAAAGGTGAGGATGCAACGGTGTTGCTTATGCCTTACGGAGGATCGACATTGCCTAAAGTCAGCGAATAGTTACGAGGATACTTTTATGATAATAGACGGAAATAGCAAGATGACAAAAAGTCTTGAGATTGAACGCTCGGGAGACATTAAAACCGGGGTTGCAATGAAGATGGACTTTTTAAAGGACATACGTGAAAGCGGTGAAGATTTTTGTCCGTGCAAAGAAAAATGTCCGCATCACGCCAACTGTTTTGAATGCGTTCAAGTACATAGGGGACATAGGGATCACCTTCCGCTGTGCATGTGGGATATGCTCAATGAGAGAATAAATAATCTTTCTAATTTAACCGAAGGTTCTTTTGCAAGCTACGGACAGATTAAGTAAGCAAACTAAATTGAGATAGCTTGCAACAACAAAAAAGTCGAATCCCCAATGTTGGATTCGACTTTTTTGTATAATGAATATACTATTCAGCAGGTGCTTCACATACGATAACTTCATCAGTACCGTTGATTTCGCGCTCAGCAATTACGTCTTCAACATCCTCTTTTATCTGCATAAGCTCTTCAAGAGACATGTCGGAATAGTCCTTAACTTTGGCATGTTTCACGGGGATTCCGTGTGAGCGCAGAAAAGTATCTACCTTTTCCTCGTTGCGTTTGTAAGCGTAAAATGCTACCGCACTGACGCCCACTCCTATTATTGCACCTTTTACAAAACCGTTAAATACCATAAAAATGTTCCTCCTTGTTGTTATCGGCATTATGCCGTATTAATACTAATATCGTGGTGTCTTAAAAAGATATTAGTATAACTTTAAAATTGTTTTCTGCCCCAAACGTTTATACAAAGATATTTGTGAAACGTCTCTTTGAAAATATTGTTTTTCTTCTTGTTTGAAACGTGTTTCATCGCAGTTACTTCATGTGCACCGTTTTCACCTTCGGTAATTTTTAAGATTACGTCAAGCTGTGTCTCTGCAAGAAGGTGTCTGCCAAATGTAAGAAGCCAAACACCTGCGGGGGCGTATATTGTCTGTCCTTTGTTTACTGAATTTAATAGGTATACAACGGACATTACCTCTGGGTCAAAACTGCCTCGCTTAGAAATTTCTTGGTAGCCGTGTTCAAACACAGAGCCCACCGTTGCACCGACTGCGCACCATTTTGCAATCGTCGCTATTCTTGAAAGCGGGAACATTAGCTGTAGAGCTGTGTTTGCTACAACTGCAATAAATGCTATTTTTCCGCTTGTTGGAATCTTCGGTGCGGCTGCGAGACTTTCGCAAACGTGCACGTAGCCAAGGGAGTTTTGCAGTGCATATATGACACAGATTCTTGCAATAACATGCTCGCGAGTTGCTGATTTGTATGTTACGAGTGCGGTGTTGAGCGTTTCGTTGTAGCTAAAACCTGTAATATTACCCGTTTTA
>CAYJIQ010000009.1:12137-17279 GCA_964370275.1 uncultured Christensenellaceae bacterium | reverse complement strand
GTATGTTAAGCAAGAAAAATTGCGTTGCAATGCTTCTTGCCGGTGGCCAGGGAAGCAGACTCGCAGCATTGACTGCGCACAGGGCAAAACCGGCAGTTCCATACGGCGGAAAGTATAGGATTATAGATTTCCCGCTGTCAAACTGTTCTCATTCGGGAATAGACACAGTGGGTGTGCTGACTCAATATCAACCATTAGAACTCAATTCCTACATCGGAACGGGGGCATCATGGGATCTTGATAGCATGAATGGAGGAGCTTTTGTATTACCTCCTTTTGAGCAAAGTGGCATGAGAAAGTGGTATACAGGAACGGCAAATGCTATATACCAAAATATCTTTTTTGTGGACAGATATCAACCAAAGTATCTTCTGGTGCTTTCGGGTGACCATATCTACAAAATGGACTACAACGCCATGATTACATATCATGAGGAAAAGGGTGCTGACGTAACTATTGCAGTGCTTAAAGTACCGCTTGAAGAAGCTTCGAGGTTCGGAATAATAAACACGGACGATGATATGAAAATCGTTGAGTTTGACGAAAAACCAAAAGAGCCTAAGAGTGATATGGCTTCTATGGGAATATACATCTTCTCGTGGGACAAAGTTCGCAAGTACCTTATTGAAGACGAAGCGGACGAAACATCTTCAAACGACTTTGGTAAAAATATTCTACCCACAATGCTCGAAGGCGGAGAAAACATGTACGCATACGAGTTCAAAGGGTATTGGAAAGATGTCGGTACGATTGAAAGCCTTTGGGAGGCAAACATGGATCTGCTCGAAGTTACTCCCGAAATAGATCTTTATGACCCGACTTGGAGAATATTTAGCAGAAACCCAAATAAACCACCGCACTATGTAAGCGAAGGTGCTAAGATTACAAACAGTATCGTATCAGAAGGCTGTTTTGTGTACGGCGAGGTGGAAAATTCGGTATTGTTCTCGGGAGTAACGGTTGAAAGAGGTGCGGTTATAAAAGACAGCATTGTCATGTCCGACACGAGAATATGCTCAGATGCGAAGGTGAGCAAATCAATTATCGACGAAAACGTAATTGTATCGCCGGGGTGTGAGATTGGCGGAGCAGACAAAATTGCAGTTATCGGTGCTGAGGCGCACATCGCAAAGGGTGTCAAAATCGAAGCCGGTCAAATAGTCGAAAAGGGTGCAAAGATGGAGATAGGAGGACAAAATGCTTAAAAATTGTTTTGGATTGATTTATGCAGGGGAGCAAAACCTCAATTTAGTTGAACTTATTTCCCAACGCTCGGTGGCGGCTCTTCCCGTCGGCGGCAGATATCGTGCAATAGATTTTCAGTTATCAAACTTGATAAATTCGGGAATAAGAAATGTAGGTGTCATAACACAGAGAAACTATCACTCGCTGATGGATCATCTTGGAGCGGGCAAAGAATGGGATCTTTCAAGAAAAAATGACGGACTTTTCGTACTTCCTCCGTTTGATACAGTGGGAAATCACGGTGAATATCGTGGCCTTTGTGATGCGGTAAAGGGCGCTATGGGCTATATCAGAAGAAGCTCACAGCAGTTTTGTCTGTTGAGCGGATCATATACTCTTTACAACAGAACATACAACGACATGTTTAAGTTCCATATGGATATGGGTGCTGATATTACTGTTCTATACAATAAAGAAGCTGCAAACCAGGAGCTTGCAGATAGATTTAAAGATGTCAGATTGCACATGGGAATGGACGGAAGAGTTTCAGACGTAGAATTTTGCCCGACAACCACAAACTCGCCCTACTGCGGAATGGACGTCTATCTCATAAGAAAAGATTTGCTTGAATACTTAGTCGAAGATGTTACATCAAGAGGAAAATACAACTTCGTTACTGATGTTCTTATGGCAAACCTTCACAGGCTAAAGGTGTATGGATATCAGCACGATGGCTACGTCGGAAGGCTGCACAATATCCGTTCGTACTTTAAACTTAATCAGGACATGCTTAATTTGGATGTTCAGGCTAGTTTATTCTACACAGGAAATCCTGTATCAACAAAGATTAAAGATGAAGTTCCGGCAAAATACGGCAGAAGTGCGAAGGTTTCAAACAGCCTTATTGCAAACGGTTGTGTTATAGAAGGAACGGTTGAAGATTCGATCTTATTCAGAGGCGTTTACGTTGGTAGGGGAACTACTATCAAGGGTTCAATAATTATGCAGGACAGTGAAATCTTCCAAAATTGCACTCTAGAGGATGTTGTGCTGGACAAAAAAGTTCATATTCGCTCGGGAAGACGCCTTGTGGGAGACAAGAACTACCCTGTCATAATCAGGAAAGGAGCTATAGTGTAATGAAGGTACTGTTAGCTACTGCAGAATGCGCACCTTTTGCAAAGGTTGGTGGAGTTGCTGATGTTGTTGCCGCACTTGCGCCGGAGCTGATAAAGCAGGGTGTGGATGCGAGGGTTATCATGCCCCTACATCGCCAGATGAAGGAAAAGTACAGCCTGCAAATGGAGCACGTTTGTAATTTCTTTATTCAAATGGGATGGAGAAGCCAATTTGTCGGCGTAGAACGCATGGAATGGCAGGGCGTTACATACTACTTTATAGACAACGAATACTATTTCGGCGGTGCGATATATAAAGGCGGAAATCCGGAGGGAGAGCAATATGCATTTTTCTCCCGTGCTGTGCTTAGCGTGCTTGAGTTTATCGAGTTTGTTCCCGATGTAATTCATGTAAACGATTGGCAGACGGCGCTCATTCCTATGCTGATTAAAACGCAATACGAAGACAGTTTTCAAGGTGAAATCAAAACTGTGCTCACCATACACAACCTAATGTACCAAGGAAGATTTGCGCCTGATTTTGTGTGCGATTTGCTTGGAATGGACTACAGATACATGACAAGCGAGTATATGGAAGCATATGGAAGTGCAAACTTTTTAAAGGCTGGGCTCGTGTTTGCTGATATGCTCACGACCGTAAGCCCGACATACGCAAAAGAAATTTTACATCCGTATTTTGCAGAGGGTATGGCGGGAATACTAAACTCAAGAAGCCACGAGCTTGTGGGAATATTAAACGGAATTGACACAGCGGACTTTGACCCGAAGACGGACAAGGCACTTCCGGCAAATTACTCGGTAAGAGGCCCTGCAGGCAAGAAAAAGTGCAAAGATGCGCTTGTTAAAGAACTAGGTCTAAAAATTGAGCCTACTACGCCGATTATTGCGATGGTATCAAGGCTCACCACACAAAAGGGAATAGACCTAATTAAGTGCATTTTTGATGAGCTGATGTTTGATGAAATTGCGTTTGTGGTTCTGGGAAGCGGAGATAGGGAATATGAGAACTTCTTCCTCGAACAGGCGTGGAAACATCCGGGCAAAGTTGCTGTTCGTACGGAATATAACGACGAGCTCGCAAGAAGAATCTATGCGGGAAGCGACATGTTCCTCATGCCATCGAAGTTTGAACCCTGCGGAATTTCGCAGATGATAGCAATGCGCTACGGATCGCTACCGATAGCAAGGGAAACGGGAGGTCTTGTTGACACGGTAATTCCTTACAACAAAAATTCGGGCGAAGGTACAGGCTTTACGTTTACATCCTACAATGCACACGACATGCTGCACGTAATTCGCATGGCTCTTTGCATATATTGGGATGAACCCGTATGGAAGTTGTTAAAGAAAAATGCGATGAACATGAACAATTCATTTGAAAAATCCGCTACTGAGTATGTGGATTTATATAAAGAAATAATTGCAAATTAAGCCGGTTGGAGGACAGATAATGGCAGTGAAAAAAAAGACCAATGAGCTACCTGAAGCAAAGCTTATCAAAGGTAAACTGATACGCCACTTTGGAAAAAATGTTGAAGATGCAACGACGGAACAGATATATCAAGCAGTTGCAATGTGCGTCAGAGACGAAATTATGGAAGAGTGGATGATATCGGTAGAGGAGTCTAAAAAACGCAGACTAAAGACAATTATATACATGTCTGCGGAATTTTTAATGGGTAGGGCGCTTGTAAACAATCTTATCAACTTAGACAGACTTGATGCATACAAAGAGGCACTCGAGTCAATGGACATCGACATAGGCGAGATTGAAGACGAAGAAGCAGATGCCGCACTTGGCAACGGTGGCCTTGGAAGGCTTGCTGCATGTTTTCTTGAGTCGCTTGCTACGCTGGATTTGCCTGCGTACGGTTGCGGAATCAGATACGAACATGGTCTTTTTGCTCAAAGAATTCTAGACGGAGCTCAGGTCGAAATCGAGGACAATTGGCTCGATACCGGAGAAGTTTGGGAAATTGAAAGAATAGAGGACGAAGTTGAAGTTAAGTTTGGCGGAGAAGTAAACGAAGTTTGGGATGAAAACGGACTTAAAATTGAGCATGTGAATTACTCAAGTGTCGTTGGTGTTCCTTATGACATGCCTGTTATCGGATACAAGTCAAATGCACCTGCAACGCTCAGGCTATGGAGCGCTCGTGGAAAGAAAAATCTCGATATGAGCTACTTTAACCGCGGAGATTACGCAAGAGCCATGGAAGAAAGAGAGCTTGCAGAGGTTATCTCTAAAGTATTATATCCCGAAGATAACCACGAAGCCGGAAAGCAACTTAGGTTAAAGCAGTACTATTTCTTTACATCTGCTACAATGCAGTGGATGGTTCAAACTCACAAACGAAACTTTGGTGACGTAAGAGATCTGCCAAAGTACTACGAAATCCAGATAAACGATACACACCCCACGCTTGCCATGCCCGAGCTCATGAGAATTCTCATGGATCAGGAAAATCTGAGCTGGGAGGAGGCTTTTGACATCACTTCGAAGATGTTTAACTACACAAACCACACGATTTTGACCGAAGCCCTCGAGCGTTGGCCAAAGGAAATGCTTAGAATGTTACTTCCAAGGATCTATAAGATTATAGAGATTCTCAACGAAAAGTACTGCGAGAAACTCTGGGAAGCGTTTCCGGGTGAGTTTGAGAAGATTAGCCACCATGCTATTGTTGCATACAACGAGGTGCGAATGGCAAATCTTTGTGTGTATGTCTGCAAAAAGGTTAACGGTGTTTCACAGCTTCACGGCGAGATACTAAAGACATCGCTCTTTAGAGACCAATACGTTATGGAACCCCAAAAA
>CAYJIQ010000009.1:6162-12127 GCA_964370275.1 uncultured Christensenellaceae bacterium | reverse complement strand
CTGGCTTGTAAAATCAAACCCCGCGCTTACAAGTGTGCTTAAAGAGACGATTGGCGACAAGTTTATTAAGGATTACAGAGAATTTGAAAAACTCGCAGAGTTTGTACAAGATCCTGCATTTCTTGAGAAAATCTCTGTTGCTAAACAGCAGAACAAACGCAGGCTCGCTGAGTATGTATTTAAAAAACAGGGTATAGTGCTTCATGAAGATGCTGTTTTTGACGTACAGGCAAAGAGGTTGCACGAGTATAAACGCCAGCTATTAAAGGTAATGCACATTATCTACCTATACAACAAAGCTTGCGAGGACAGAAGCAGTATCAAAGAAAAAATAACGTTTATCTTTGCGGCGAAAGCTTCTCCCGGATATACTCGAGCCAAAAATATTATCCGACTTATCAATGCAGTCGGTGATCTGGTAAACAACGACCCGAGAACAAAGGATCTTTTGCAGGTCGTATTCATCGAAAATTATGGGGTTAGTGCCGCGGAGGTCCTAATTCCCGCAACAGAAATTTCTGAACAGATTTCAACAGCGGGCAAGGAAGCATCGGGAACGGGCAACATGAAGTTTATGATGAACGGAGCTATCACTATAGGAACGCTCGACGGCGCAAATGTTGAGATGGTGGAGCGTGCAACCAGAGAAAACATGTACATTTTCGGAGCGACAGTAGAGGAAATCGGATACATGAATCGCTACGGAACGTACAGACCGGGTGAATACTATGAAAAAGACAAGCAGATAAGAGATGTGCTTGGAAGGCTTATAGACAATTCTCTGCCGGGAGTGAGCGAAAGACAGTTTTCGGACATCTATCAATCTCTCGTCTTTGGAGACTACGACAAGCCCGATCAGTACTACCTTCTCTACGACTTTGAGCCGTATGTAAATGCGTACGATAAGATGATTTCCGCTTATTCAGATAGACCCAAGTGGCTCAAGATGATGGCAAACAACATTGCTGTTTCGGGATGGTTTAGCTCGGACAGAACGATAAGCGACTATAACAAGAAAATATGGGGTCTTACGCCATTTGAGGGATAGATAATGATTGATTTAAAAGTAGTTCATAACAGCACCCAAGAGGAGTTTCGCTCTCCTCTTGGGTCAATTGGAACGAGGCAACATATCAGGTTAAAATTACAGTGCGCAGAGCATTTTCAGAACATTCACCTGGTATTATACGAAACTCACAGCAGACACGAATATCAGATGTATATGTCTGAGGGTTTTTGGTTTGTGGACGTTTTAACACCCGACTATCCTGTTGTAATGTGGTACTATTTTTGTCTGTTTGACGGCGAAAATCATTATTATTATTGCCCTAGATATGCGAACGGAATTGGAGTTGGAGAGATTTACTCGCATCCTTCGTGGGGATATCAAATCACCGTTACAGAGGAAGGGTTTAAGACACCCGACGATTTTAAAAAAGGCGTCATGTATCAAATTTTCCCCGATAGATTTTGCAAAAGTGAAGGAGCAAAACCGCAGGAGGGGATAAAGTATCATACCGACAAAGGCAGAAAGGCGATATTTCACGGAAGCTTTGATGGATCGCCCATGTTTAGACCGTTGCCGGGTGAGGAGCACTATTCACCTTGTGATTATTTTGGAGGAGACCTCAAGGGAATTGAAGAATCTTTGCCGTATCTTAGCGGTTTAGGGGTGACAATACTGTATTTAAACCCCATATTTGAGGCGGATTCAAACCACAGGTACAACACTGCAGATTACAAAAAGATTGATCCGATTTTAGGAACGGAAAAGGATTTTAAATCTTTGTGTACAGCGGCGAAAAATATTGGGATGAAAGTTATTTTAGACGGTGTGTTTTCTCATACCGGTTCGGATAGCGTTTATTTCAATAAAGATGACAATTATAAACAAAAAGGTGCATATCAGTCGAAAAAAAGCAAGTATTACAATTGGTATAGCTTTCAAAATTGGCCTGATGAGTACACCTCATGGTGGGGTTTTAACACACTTCCGGAGGTTAACGAACAAAATGACGAGTGGCAGGACTTCGTGATAACAGGAGAGGACAATGTCCTTGAATATTGGATGAATAGAGGTGCTGCGGGATACAGGCTAGACGTAGCAGATGAGCTTCCTGACAACGTTATTGAGCTTATCAGAACTACAGTTAAAAAACAAAATGGTTTTTTGCTGGGTGAAGTTTGGGAAGACCCGACTGTCAAGGAAAGCTACGGAAATTTAAGAACTTACGCACTCGGAAGGGCACTTGACAGTGTAATGAACTATCCGCTGAGAAATGCACTCGTAGGCTTTTTGAATTTTACTACCGGCGCATTGCAGTTAAAGGATTTCTTGCTTGGACAGTCTCAAAACTATCCAAAGGAAATGTACTACTGCCTGATGAATCTGCTTTCTTCACACGATATTGAGCGTATAAGAACTGTGCTCGCGACAAGAATGGACGCCAGAGCATTGGACAGGGAACAACAATTTTCACTCGTAATCTTGAAAGACCAAGATAAACGAGGAGCAACGATGCAAAGGCTTGCTGTGCTTCTGCTATTTACTATTCCGGGAATGCCCTCGATATACTACGGAGACGAAACGGGTATGCATGGTCTTAAAGATCCGTTCAACAGAGCGCCTTTTGCCATGATAGACAGCATGATGGAGAACTTTTACGCACAGATGGTAAAGTTGCGCAGGACGTATGATGCACTTACGACCGGGCATATGTGCGTGTTCAACGAAGGTGAGGACATAATAGGAGTAATACGTGTGATTACCGACTCTAAAGATGCTTTTGGAAATGAAGCTGAAGACGGACTCTTTGTTAGTGTTATCAACAGAAGCGCGGAAAAGAAGTCGTTTGTTATTGATTTTTTTGCAGAGAAAGACGGACTTCCTTTAAACGTAAGGCAGAGTATACGGGAGCTTGACGTAAAACGTGCAATTTGCCTGTTGACCGGGACTACCTCTGAGGTTAGGTCGGGACTTATCGAAGTTGAGATCCAACCGTTCGAGGGAATGCTATTTAAACTTACGTAAAATTAAAAATAATCCTTGCATTTGATGTATGGGTTGTGATATAATTTTGAGCGTATGAGAACGGACGATCCTCTGTCATTTGCTGCAAGAACGTCCTGATAGAAAGGAGGAAGCAATAATGAAAGATTTAATCAAATTCGTAGAGCAGTCTCAGATCAGAACTGACTTACCCAATCTTGAAATTGGAGACCTTTTAAAGGTATTTCTAAAAGTTAAAGAAGGTAACAGAGAGAGACTACAGGTGTTTGAAGGTTATCTTATCGCACGTAAAGGCGGTGGTGTTTCTGAAACAATCACAATTCGCCGTGTGTCATACGGTATCGGTGTTGAAAGAACAATTCCGATTAACTCGCCGAAAATTGACCACATCGTGAAGATTAGAAGTGGTAAGGTAAGAAGAGCTAAGCTATACTATCTGCGTGATAGAGTGGGCAAGGCTGCAAGAATCAGAGAAAGATAATGAAGCGGGCTGCCCTAATTTGGGTGGCCCTTTTCTAAAAGGGGAAAAAGATGGACATCAACTGGTATCCCGGGCATATGACAAAGATAAAAAGGGAGCTTGCGCCCGTAGTAAAGCTCATCGATGTTGTCGTACACGTGCTTGATGCCCGAGCGCCCAAAAGCACGGTTAATCGAGACTTTGAGAACATGTTTCTCGGCAAAACGATGGTTTATGTGCTTAATAAGGCAGACCTTGCAAATGAAATCGTGACAAAAGCATGGGCGGAGCATTTAAGTGAGGATGCGATTACGGTTTCGTACAGCGCACAAAAGGCAAATCCGAAGATTATACTGGATGCAATAGAAGAGGCGGCTGCGCCAATTGTTCAAAAGTATAAACTTAAAGGGATGAATAAGACGGTGCGCATTTTAGTGTGCGGAGTCCCAAATGTCGGAAAGTCCGCAATCTTAAACAGAATTTGCGGAACGAGAAAGCTAAAAGAGGGAAATAAGCCGGGAGTAACGAGGGGGCTTCAGTGGGTAAGGGTAACTCCTCACCTTGAAATGCTCGACAGCCCGGGACTGCTCTGGCCAAAACTCGATGACGAACGAACAGGTGCAACAATTGCACTAATAGGAAGTATAAAATCTGAAATTTTAGACGAAGAAGAGCTTGCGGTTTATGCTATAGACATGCTTGCCGAGGTTGCGCCAAAGCTAATTATGCGCAGATACAACATCGAGCAGCTGGCAGACACCCCGTATGAAGTTCTTGAACAAATTTGTGCCAAACGCGGATTTCTACTCAAAGGTGGCGTAAAAGACACCTCAAGAGGTGCAAAGACACTGCTTGAAGAGATAAGAAACGGAAAGCTTGGAAGGATAAGCTATGAGATACCACCCGAAGAAAGGCAGGACATAGATGCTTGAGATTTCGGGGTTTTTGAGTGTTTACGAATATGCACACAAGAATTGTATTGTGATTGAAGGAGCCGACGAAGCGGGTAGAGGCCCACTCGCGGGGCCGGTTGTAGCGGCGGCAGTCGTCATGAAAGGCGTTGTTGAAGGCGTAGACGACTCCAAAAAGCTCAGCGAAAAGAAGCGAGACCTGCTCTATGAAAAGATACTCGAGAATGCAAAGACATATGGAGTTGGCGTTGTGAGCGAAAAAGAGATAGATAAGATAAACATCTTGAATGCCGCAAGAGATGCATTCAAAATTGCGGTTTCGAGGTTGCAACCTTTTCCTGCACTTGTAGTAAATGACGAAATAAAGGGATTGCAGCTCGGTGTGGAAAATTTAAGCATATAAAAGGCGATGCAAAGGTCTATGAAATTGCTGCAGCGTCGATAGTTGCAAAAGTGACAAGGGACAAGCTGATGCGTGAGTATGATTCGGTCTATCCCGAATACGGATTTGCAAAGCACAAAGGCTACGGAACAAAGTTACATATTGAAGCGATAAAAAAGTTCGGCCCATGTCCAATACACAGACGATCGTTTTTGAAGAAAATTTTGGGTGAAAGCTTATGAGCACTCACAACAAGAGGCTCGGGGATAGTGGTGAAAGACAGGCTCAGCAAATGCTAAAAGAGCTTGGGTACGAAATTCTTCACTGCAATTACAGAACAAAACGCGGAGAAATTGACATCGTTGCGAGGGACGTAGACACT
The DNA here is from genome assembly GCA_964370275.1 of uncultured Christensenellaceae bacterium. Classification (GTDB taxonomy): domain Bacteria; phylum Bacillota; class Clostridia; order Christensenellales; family Christensenellaceae; genus CAYJIQ01. Next base: position 6,982 of record CAYJIQ010000009.1, on the reverse strand, counting down.
ATAGTCTTTGTAGAGGTAAAGACGAGAACCACAGACAAGTTTGGTAGAGGAGCACAGGCTGTGGGAGAAACAAAAATTAATAGAATTAAAGAAGCGGCTCTGGAATATGCCTATGAGTTTGGACACGAAGTAGTGCCCATGCGCATAGACGTTGTGGAAATACAAATTGACAGTGGAGTCACTCACTATATAAATATTACCGTATAACGGTCTAAGTTAGCAGGGAGGCATTGTATGGCAAAAATGAAAATTGTAGTTGTATTGCTCGTGTTGTTGGCAATGTTATTGCCGATGACAGCACTCGCAGAGGGCTATATTTCAAACGGAGATTTTTTAGATTGGGAAGCAGATGCACCGGTTGGTTGTAGTATTGTTTCAAGCGACCAAGAAAACACGACCGTTTCTCAAGTTAATGAGCAGGGTGTCGATTCTGTCTTTATCGAAGGTGGCGGGAGCGACGGTACTTTTGTGACCCAGCAGGTAACGCTTCAACCCGAAAGCGCATATAGGCTCTTTGTTAGGGCAAAGAATGTTGGTATGCAGGGCGAAAGTTACGGTGCCAGTGCATCATTTGAAGGCCAAAATGCCTATATTACGGCAAACACATCCAGCGAAGATTGGCAACCGCTAGAGATGTACATCTTGACAAATACTGACGAAGAGCAGATTTACAACCTATTGCTCGGAGTCGGATACGAAGGCTTTGAGCAGTACGGCAGCGTATACTTTGGAGATGTCTCGCTGGTGAAGATTGACGAAATTCCCGAGGGTGTCCCTACTGTGACGCTTATTGGAGACATTCAACCGTGGGAAGAGCCTA
>CAYJIQ010000009.1:1996-6152 GCA_964370275.1 uncultured Christensenellaceae bacterium | reverse complement strand
CCTACCGGAGGTGTTACGGACACGGCAAACTACAATGATGTCGGCGTAGCATTTTTTGGAATATTAGCGAGCATTGTTTTATATCTTCTCGTTACCGGAAAATACAGAACGGGTCTTGCAACAAGAATGTCAAACGTTAGCGTTGCGCTTGTTATCATGTTCGTGGCGTTTCTTGTGAAGGTGTACGTTGCGGCGAGTGAATCCGGTTATGGCGTGGATATGAATTGCTTTATGGCATGGGGCAATATGATGAACACCGGAGAAATTTCCGAGTTTTACACCAGCGGTGCATTTGCCGATTATCCGCCGCTATACATGTACGTTCTTGGAGGCATTTCGGCGTTTTGCGAGGCTTTAGGAATTGCCGTTGGCTCGCAGGGGCACATGTTGCTTGTTAGAATGCCTTCAATCATTGCAGACTTTGGAATAGCTTATATTATGTACAGATTTGCAAGCAGACGCGTTGGCAAAGACATGGGGATGTTACTTGCGTTTGTTGTCGCATTCATGCCGATGATGACCATGGATTCAAGCTCTTGGGGGCAGATTGACAGCGTATTCACGTTAGTACTTGTCGGTGCGCTTTATATGCTCTATGTAGACAAGAAAGCTTTCAGCATAGCACTATTCATGGTAGGGTTGTTAATTAAGCCGCAGATGCTTCTAATTGCTCCGCTCTTTGCTATAGTGTTTATCGTTGACCTTCTGCGTAAAGATAAATGGAAAAGAACCCTTATTCAAACAGGAATCGGACTGGCTGCCGCATTTGCAATTTATGTAGTCGTTGCGCTGCCGATGCAGGGAACACAAAGCTTCTTCTATGTCTTTGAACGCATGTTTGAAACCACATCTCAGTATCAATATGCATCTGTAAATGCGGCAAACGTATTCTCGCTGTTTGGACAAAACTGGGTTTCGGATGCTCAAGCAAGCTTCTTGCTTCCAAACTACATCTGGGGGATAATAGGTATAGTCGTCACAATTGCAGTTTGCGGTTTCATCTACTTTAAGAAGAAGGACAAACGACAAATTTTCATGCTTGCGGGCATTATGCTCGTAGGAATATTCATGTTGGGACACAATATGCACGAACGCTATATTTATCCCGGCGTAATAATGCTTCTGTTTGCGGCGGTTCAGCTAAACAACAGAAAAATCCTGCTCACTTCGATGCTATTTTCGGGTGCCGCGTTTGTCAATATGCAGGCGGTGCTTATCTTCCAAGTGTCGGTTGCAGTTCCGCAATATCTCATAATACTGATATCCGCTTTAAACGTAGCAATTTTCGCCTACTTAGTGTGTGTTGTGATAAAACATATCTTTAGGGGGGAGACGGCACCGACAATCGACTTTGTGGCACTTCCCGAACCCCCGAGAATCTCGCTCGGAAATGCTGCGAGAAGGTTGCTGAGCTACAAAACGCATGACGGCAGCAAAATAGTAAGAAAAGATCTGCTTATTATGGTTGCAATAACGGCGGTATATGCGGTGCTCGCATTCACAAATCTGGGTAGTACGGTTATCCCCGAAAGAAACGACCCCATAGACAGTGAGAATACGACGGTAACGATAACGCTCGATGCTCCTAACGAAATCTCTTCTCTAAGATACTATGCAGGGTACAGCGAAGGAGACTTTACCGTTAGCTACAACAACGGAGTTGACGATGTAGAAGTTGGCGTCGAACACGCTTATGCAGATATGTTTAAGTGGAAGACAATACAAACACCCGGCTACACCGATGAAATTGTTATTACCTTAAACGAGGGGTATTTAGAGTTTAGGGAAATTGCCGTTGTGGATGCTGCGGACAATATACTGACAATTGCTCAGATAGACAAAAGCGTAAACGGACAGACTTTTGAGTACTCAGAGGCGATTGACGAGCAAGATCAAGTGAAAATACAGACAACTCACATGACGGACATGTACTTTGACGAGGTGTATCACGCAAGAACAGCTTACGAGTATATGGAGGGGATTTATCCCTATGAAATTACACATCCGCCACTGGGGAAGTCTATTATCACTCTTGGAGTAGAAATCTTTGGTTTCACACCGTTTGGATGGAGATTTATGGGTGCGCTCTTTGGCGTCCTTATGTTGCCGGTGCTCTATATCCTTGCAAAGCGTTTACTAAAAAAGACACGTTGGGCAGCGATTGCTACGGGACTATTTGCGGCTGATTTTATGCACTATACTCTGACGAGAATTGCTACAATAGACAGCTTTTCGATATTCTTTATACTGTGTATGGCGCTGTTTATGTACGATTACACCCGAACTAACTTTAATAAACAGTCGCTTGCAAAGACTCTTATTCCTCTGGGGCTGGCCGGCATAGCGTGGGCGTTTGGGCTGGCGACAAAATGGCTCGTAGTATATGCCGGTGTGGGAATTGCGGTTATATTCTTCTACACAATCTATCAAAGAGCAAAAGAGGCACGGTATGCAAAGTTTGCGGGGCTTACACAGGTTTCAGACACGTTTAAGAAAAAGTTAATTATAACACTGTCGTTTTGTGTTCTTATGTTTGTAATCGTTCCTCTCTTCGTGTATGTGCTTTCATACGCACCATACGAGGCGGCAAGGCCGGGCTACGGGCTTGACGGAATCATTGCAAATCAGGAATATATGCTGAACTATCATGCGTACCTCGATCCGGATACTGTTCATCCATTCCAATCGAGCGTCTACACATGGCCGCTAGACATAAGGCCTGTGTTCTTCTTCTCGGGTTCGGGATACGATGCGGGAACGATTGCGGGAATTTCAACATTTGTAAATCCGATTATCGCGTGGGGAGGACTTGCGGCGGTAATATATCTGCTGGCACTGCGTAAAAATACGGGATCGTTTAAGGGAATCGGCTTTGTTGCCGTTATGGGTCTTTCGGGCATTATTCCGTGGATACTTATCACTCGTGAAGTATACATTTATCACTACTTCACAGCGTTGCCCTTCCTGATTCTTACAATTGTCTACGTTATGCGCTCTCTTTACTCAAAGGGTAAAGCATACAAATACGGTGTATGGGCATTTGTAGGGTTGTGTGTGATTATGTTCGCATGCTTCTATCCGATGCTTACAGGCATTCCCGTCTCAACGGCGTGGTCTGATGTCTTCAGATGGTTGCCCTCGTGGCCGTTTTATTGATAACTACATAGTGTCGGCAAAGCTCTCTTCATGGGAGCGTTGCCCACCGTTTGCCCTTGCGTATCTGCGCAGGGGCTAACTGCTTTTTCGAAGGTGGATATTTATCTATTTTAATAAACTCTATGAACGAGTCATTGTCTAATTTGAGCGAACGACAAGTCTCTAAATTAAAGTTTTTTGAGATGTACTTACGTGAAAGAAGGTGAAGTCGTGTTAGTGACGGTAAAGAGCTGTGGTCTTATCGGACTCAGCGGATATGAAGTCGGAGTTGAGGTAGATTCCTCGGTCGGCTTGCCTGAATGGAGGCTTGGCGGTCTTCCTGATGCCGCTGTAAAAGAAAGCTACGAGAGAGTACGGCTTGCGATTAAAAACTCAGGGTACACTTTTCCCGGCACAAAACTTATCGTCAATATGACGCCGGCAGACATGAAAAAGGAAGGTCCTATCTACGACCTTGCAATTGCCGTAGGAATCCTATGGACGAGCGGCCAAATTCCAATGCAGGGAAGAGAAGATGCGGTCTATATTGGCGAACTTTCCTTAAACGGAGATGTCAGGCCGGTTAGAGGAATTTTGCCCATGGCGATAGATGCGGCAAAAAGAGGATGCAAAGCGATTGTCGTGCCGTATGAAAATGCTGAAGAGGCAGCATGCGTGACAGGGATAAAGGTGTTTGGCGTAAAAAACATTGTGCAACTTCAAGAAAACACACAAGAAAAGCTGTTTCCCGTCAAGGCAAAACCATTTAAGGCGGACGAAGCGGGGCAAGGTGTCGTCGACATGGCAGACATAAAAGGGCAGACTATGGCGAAGCGTGCGCTCGAAGTCGCTGTCGCCGGAAACCACAATGTTTTGTTTATAGGGCCTCCCGGTTCGGGAAAGACTATGCTTGCGAGGTGCATTCCCTCCATACTGCCAAAGCTTACTTTTGAAGAGGCTCTTGAAATTACTAAAATTCACTCTGTAGCAGGCGAGCTTTCAAACGAGGGTGTTGTAAAAG
>CAYJIQ010000009.1:0-1986 GCA_964370275.1 uncultured Christensenellaceae bacterium | reverse complement strand
AAGACCATTTCGAGCACCACATCATAGTGCATCAGGGCCTTCTCTTACGGGCGGTGGAGCAAAAGCTTCTCCCGGAGAAGTCAGCCTTGCGCATGGTGGAGTTTTGTTTTTAGATGAGCTGCCCGAGTTTGACAGGGCTAGCATTGAATCGCTAAGAGGACCTGTTGAAGATGGGATGGTTAGCGTTGTTCGAGTTAATGCAAAGGTAAAATACCCAAGCAGGTTTATGCTTGTAACTTCGATGAATCCATGCCCATGTGGCTATTACGGCTTTAAATCCGGGGCTTGCCGGTGCGCTCCCAATACGAGAAACAGATATTTAAACAAAGTCTCAGGGCCGCTTCTTGACCGTGTGGACATCCACGTCGAAGTTGATCGCGTAGAGTATAAAGATTTAAGGGATAAGCGCACAGAGGAAAGCTCTGCGGTTGTAAGAGAGCGCATTAATGCGGCGAGGAAGATTCAGATTCAAAGATATAAGGATATCGGGATTTTTTCTAATTCGCAACTTTCGGGCAAGTCGTTTGAGAAGTACTGCGCACTTGACGAAAAGGGCGAGCAGCTACTAAAAGTTGCGTTCAAGTCGATGGACTTGAGTGCGCGAAGTTATAAGCGAATATTGCTAGTAGCACGGACAATTGCGGATCTTGCAGCAAAAAGCCAAATTGAGCCCGCGCACATTGCAGAGGCTATACAGTATAGAGCTCTTGACAGAAAGTTTTGGGGGAGTAAGGATGTATAGCAAAGAGGATGTCCTAAGCTACTGGTTTGCCTCAACAGAAGATATCGGGCCGAAAACCTTTAGCGATGTTAAACAAAATTATAATTTAGAGGAGCTGTTTAACAGCCCCAACATGATAAAATCGGTTGTGAAGCGAAAGCAAGGTGCTCAAAACCTTATCGCGAGGGCAAACCTTAACCTACTAAAGGACGAGATATCAAGGCTCCACACTATGGGAATTAGGATGATTAGTTGTGAGTCAAAAGATTACCCCGCCGATTTAAAGCATGTATACCTGCCTCCTATTGTGCTCTTCGTAAAGGGCAAACTCGATCTTGGAGACCTTCCGTTTGCGATTGTGGGAACTAGGCGCGCGACCAGAAACGGAACGGATAATACTATAAAAATCAGCGAAGAACTTGCTGAGCATGGAATGTGTATAGTTTCGGGAATGGCAGCGGGAATAGATGCGGCCGCACACAGAGGGGCGCTTAGAACGGGTAAAACAATAGCGGTTTTGGGTTGTGGGGTTGATCAGCCGTATCCGGCAGCGCATATGGATTTATATGAGGAAATTATTGCAAACGGAGCTGTTGTGAGCGAATTTTTCCCGGGAACAAAGGCAATGCCCGGAAACTTTCCGCAACGAAACCGCATAATTACAGGTATGAGCAAGGGCGTTCTCGTCTGCGAGGGTGAGATGAAAAGCGGGGCACATATCACGGCAAACCTAGCACTTGATCAGGGGAAGGATGTGTTTGCACTTCCTGGCGATATTTCCCTTCCAACCTCGCAACTTCCGAATTCTTTACTCGAGGATGGAGCCAAGATTGCGGTGGGTTCCCGCAGTATTTTACAATACTACGGAATAACAGAAATGAAAAAAAATATAGAAAAATGTATGCTACAGCTTGATTTTTTTCAGCAACAAATCTATAATCAATTATTGACGGGTCCACTAACTCTCGATGAACTTGCTGAGCTTGTGGATATTCCCCCCGCTGAAATTGCGGGTCACGTCACGTTGATGGAAATACAGGGCGCTGTTAAAAGGCTGGCCGGATCAAGCATAAGTATAAAATAGATGAATGAGGAAATAAAATGGCAGAGACGAAAAAAAAGACTACAAGAAAAAAAGCTCCTGCAAAATCCACTAAACCATACAACCTGGTTATAGTGGAGTCGCCTGCAAAGGCAAACACGATAGAAAAGTTCTTAGGTTCAAGCTACAAGGTTGTTGCGAGTAACGGACATTTAATAGATTT
>CAYJIQ010000008.1:14661-17538 GCA_964370275.1 uncultured Christensenellaceae bacterium | reverse complement strand
TCACGTTGCTGCGGGCTTTTACCAATAAAGATATCATGTTACGAGCACAAAAAAATATCGTACCAACCTAAGTTAATACGATATTGGATGCAACGTCACGTTGCTGCGGGCTTTTACCAATAAAGATATCATGTTACGAGCACAAAAAAAATATCGTACCAACCTAAGTTAATACGATATTGGATGCAACGTCACGTTGCTGGCGGAGAAGGTGGGATTCGAACCCACGTGGGCTTGCACCCAACACGATTTCGAGTCGCGCTCGTTATGACCTCTTCGATACTTCTCCACATAAGTTTTTTGCCATACACTCGTCCCGTGCACCTATCTTTGAACTCAATCGTAATTAAATTCGAAATTAGATGCAACGTTACGTTGCCGTGCACCTAACTTTGAGCTCAATCGTAATCAAGCCCGAAATTAGATGCAACGTTACGTTGCCTGGTGCCGAAAGCCGGGGTCGAACCGGCACAGTGTTTCCACCGCAGGATTTTAAGTCCTGTGCGTCTGCCTATTCCGCCATTTCGGCACATCCTAAAGCGTATTATAGCACATTTAACTTAATTTGCAAACACTTTTTTTGCATAAAAAATAAATTCTTGCGACAAAGTAGCAATTATGTTATTATTAAATCATAAAAATACACTTTGATTGCAACCTAAAACTCGCGTATTTGTCTGTGTATATAATAAGGAAATAAACAATGAATAACTTTAAATTTGAACTTCAAGCGGTAAGCGGAAATGCACGCGCAGGCGTCTTGCACACACCTCACGGCGACATAAAAACACCTGTCTATATGCCCGTGGGAACACAGGCGACGGTAAAGGCGATGACACCCGAACAAGTACTCGCAACAAACGCACAGATTATACTCTCTAACACATACCACCTATATTTAAGACCGGGGCACGAACTCGTTAAGGAGGCAGGTGGTCTGCATTCGTTTATGAACTGGCACCGCCCGATTTTAACGGACAGCGGTGGCTTTCAGGTGTTTAGCCTTGGCGACCTAAGAAAAATTTCAGAAGATGGCGCAACTTTTTCCAGCCACCTAGATGGCTCTAAACACTTCCTTTCCCCGGAAAAAGTTATCCAGATCGAAGAAGCACTCGGCGCAGACATCATCATGGCTTTTGACGAATGCTGCCCGTATCCCGCCACACCCGAATACACAGAAAACTCGATGGAGCTGACGCACCGCTGGTTAAAACGCTGTGTAGACGCAAAAACCCGAGACGACCAAGCACTTTTCGGCATAGTCCAGGGCGGTTTTTATGAACAGCTTCGTGTCAAAAGCGCAAAGTTCGTAAACTCGATGAACCTCCCCGGAAACGCAATCGGCGGCCTTTCGGTCGGCGAACCTCTACACATGATGTACGACATGTTAGAAGTCGTATTGCCACACCTAGACGACAATAAACCCAGATACCTCATGGGCGTGGGCACGGCAGACTGTCTGCTCGAAGCTGTTGAACGAGGGGTCGACATGTTTGACTGCGTTCTTCAAACCCGAATAGCAAGAAACGGAACAGCACTCACTCCAAACGGCAGACTCGTCGTGCGCAACGCAACTTTTGCACGGGACTTTTCGCCTATAGACGAAAACTGCGACTGCTACACCTGCAAAAACTTTACCCGTGCCTACATCCGCCACCTCGTAAAGGCGGGCGAAATCTTGGCAAGCGTCCTGCTCTCCATCCACAACATAAGATATACTATAAAGCTTATGGAAGCTGCGCGAGCTGCCAGTTTGTCAGACGACTACGCAGAATTTAAAGCACAAACAATGGCTCGATTTAATTAAGAAGCGTGAAAGGAGAATTGTGTATTAGAGTTAAGAATTGAAATTATAGTTCACGAATAAAATAATGGAGGAATTTACTATGGTAGCTTTTCCCGAAATGGTCTATTTTGGCTATGTCATCCCTTTTGTCATCACCGCAGTTACTATCTTTATTTTACAAGGTTTTGGGCTTTATTCAATTGCAAAGCGCAGAAATGTCGGCATCCCTTGGCTGGGTTTTGTTCCCATCGCTTCGTTCTGGTTGGTCGGCGTAATCGCAGACGACTACAGACAAAGAGCGGAGGGAGTTTACAAGAACTACGCAAAAACTATGCTCATTCTTTTCGGCTCGGCTCTCGGCGTAGCACTCGTTTCAGTTGCCATGCTTGCGTTCGGCGCTTTCATCGGCGTCGCCATCATGTCTTTGGTGAGTGTGGTTTCGCTTGTGGGGATGATATATTACTATATCTCGCTCTACTACCTATACAACTCGTGCAGAGGCGTCTCCTCGGGCGGATATATTGCACTTTCGGTAATATTTCCGGTGACGATACCGATTTTCCTATTTAATATGCGACACCGAGACGATGGATTTTTAGCAACTGCCTTTGGCAAACCTCTATATTAGGAGCAACTCTACAAAAATTACAGTTTTTAGAATAATTTATGTGAATTGTGTGAAAAATGCATAAAAGAGCTTTTTTGCCTCTCAAAAGGTTGACATATAGGCAAAAAACATATATTATGTTTAGGAGATTAAAGAGAGGAGCACGATACACATGGATGCAGCAACAATGGGCAGTATTACACAATGGTTGTTTCCCATCGGTATTCTCGTAGTTTTTGTCGTTCTTATCATAGTTCCCCAAAGAAGACGTGATAAGAAGATTAAACAAATGCTGGAAGCCGTTAAAGTCGGAGACAATATCAAAACAATCGGTGGTATCTACGGAAAAATAGTTGCAGTTAAAGACAGCCTTGTAACTGTTGAAACAGGCCCCGAAAAGGCACAGATTGTCTTTGCAAAGGGTGCAATCGCAACCGTAGAGGCTTCTGATGTCGAAGCAGATATGAAGTAGCAAGTCAAAGCA
>CAYJIQ010000008.1:9267-14651 GCA_964370275.1 uncultured Christensenellaceae bacterium | reverse complement strand
ATTTAGACTTAGTGTTTGCTAGAGGCTATACTGCCAAACTTTTATTAATAGGCACAGAGCTTAATATTGACGATAAAAACACGCAACTTGACATATACTATAGTTAGCGTGTTTTTATTATGGAGATTTTATGAAGAAAACTATTAGTAAATTGCAAAGCAGCTATACGAAGTTCATTAACCAAAAACCGACTGACAAACGAGTCGCATATTATTTGAAAAATCTCTACAGCCTTTTTTTTAAGCACAATGTCACGGGCATGGCGGCACAGATGTCTTATTATCTATTGCTTAGCCTATTTCCGTTTTTGTTGCTGATTAGCAACCTTATATCGACAGCCGATGTTACAAGCGATTTTTTCGGATATATGCTTGGGGAAGAAGCTTCTGCCTACCTCGCCGCAATCATTACAGTTCCCGAGGGTTCGGGCAGCGCATATACATTTCTTGGTAGCATCGTCGTTGTGTACTCTGTCTCAAAATCGCTTATGGCTTTTAGCAGAGCGTTTGACACGGCATACGAGACAAAAACAAGCCCTAAATACATAGTCAAACTTATCTCTTCTATGGTGTTCGTTGCGGCGATAATTGCGCTTATCATCGTTGCCGTTTTGCTGGGAACGCTGGGCGGAGACTTTGCTATTATGGTCATGGAGTATTTCGGCATCGCAGGCGGCGCTGCAAACCTGATAAACATCTTTCGCTATGTCTTTTCGGCTCTTTTCGTCTTTTGCGCATTTTTACTGATTTACAAGTGGCTACCCTCAAAGAAGGTTACTTTTCGCAGCGTCATTCCCGGCGCACTTCTTTGCACACTGGTCATTGCAATATTTTCAGTTGCTTTTTCTGTGTATGCGAGCTACTCCTTTTTAAACTCACCTCTTCAGTCTACAATCGGCGCAGTCCTACTCGTCCTGCTTTGGCTGTACATAACAAGCATAATAATAATTCTCGGCTCAGAGCTTAATGCCCTGGTTATCAAGCGAAAATCTTAACAAACAAGATACAAATTTTAACCTTTTTTGTGTTATAATACACTTGTGGACATGCGTGTGTCCGTGTGTGCCGCCAAGCTTTTAGTCTATGTTTGTCAGCACTATAATAATTATAATGAAATCGGAACAGATAATGAATAACGTAAGAAAATTTAGATCAAGACGAAAGAAGAAAAGAGTTGTAGCCTTTAGTGTACTTTTAACATTGCTCATATGCTTTGCCATAATCGGCGGGGTTTTGATTTACGACTCGGTATACGTCGAGCCAATTCGTGTCGGCGAGGACACTGCGACTTTTGATGCAGCACTGGGAACATCCCGCACCGAAGATTTTGAGATGGTGCCCGTCGTTTCAACATCCGAGTCGCAAAATGTAGCTGTCTTTTATCCCGACATCGCAAACGAGCAGATACTAAATCAGCTCAAGGAATTTTGCGCAACGCACATAGATAGTTTTTCAAGTTTAGTAAACAGCGAATCAGACTCCCCTTCCTTCCTGCACATGGTTAGCGAAATTTATCCTCTTGATGCAAGGTATTTGAACGTGGTTTATACTAAGACGACAAAGTTTGAGGATGAGGATGTTCTACGTGAAACAATTACTCTTCTTATCGACCTTGAAGAGTCTGAGATATTAACGCCCGACCAATATTTTACGGACGTTGAAGAAGTCGCCGCTTATTGCAGAGACCAGCTTGGAGCATACGAACAGCTAGACTCTGTAACGGATTCGCCAAAGTTTGACGAGGGAACGAGCAACCCCGACAAGTTCATACTCAAAAATCGTGCGTTGACTATATTATACGACGCAAAGGAAATTACGCTTGATACGGACCTTGCCTACTACATCAGCGTCCCGATAGAAAAGCTTGAACCTTGGCTTCGCGAAGATATCTTTACCGCCCTGCTTGGTACAGAGGCACTGGAACCTTCGAGTTCAGGTGACGTTGCGACGGTTGAGATCAACGACAGACAGTTTTCGCCCGAACTTCCTGAAGGCTACTCAGCCGACAAAAAATACTTAAGCTTTGTGTATTCAGGAGGACCGACTCAGGACTATTCGCTTAGAATTCTTCAATATTTCCTCGACACCGGCGGAAGCGCCACATTTAGCAGCGTTGGAATATTAGCCGATCAGGAAAGAGAAATAGTTAATGAGCTATACTTGTCCGGGGCAGAAATCGCAAACAATTCGTATGACCTAAAGGCATTTTGTCTTATGGATACTCAGGAGGCGGTTTATCAAGTTGACCTCACAAACGATATCATAACGGAAATTACGGGAACCACTCCGATAAGTCTTTTGCCGCCCTTTCTTGAATATGACTCGGCAAAGGAGCAGGCGATTCCTATGAACATTATCTCTGCTACGATGGACTGGACAACCACAAGTGATGCGAGCCTTATCATGAAAAACGTGCTCGGAAATGCAAAACACGGAGATACTATCATGCTAAACGACACCACGGCTTGGAGCGCAGAGGCGACAGAGATAATCGTGCGCAAACTTGCACAAGAGGGATTTGAATTTATTACGGCTAGTGAAATGATGGCAGTTCTTGCAGCACAGGAGGGTTAATAATTTGAAAAAAGGATTTTTAATATTGCTGACGGTAGTTTGCTCGTTGTTTGCAGGCTGCGCAAATGCATCGGGCGACTCAGCGCAACTTTCGCCCGAGCCCTCCCCCACTCTGTACATCGTCGAACCTTATCAAGAACCGATACATCTGTCTCCTCCAAAAGGCGAGCTTCATATCGCAACAGATGATGAACACATTGCGCAACTGCTTGAATATTTCGTCGAGGAGATCGAACGCGACACACAGTACTATGTGTACATCAGGTACTACGAGAATGAGAGCGACCTTCTTTTAGAGGAAAACTCGGCTGTCGTTCTAAGCGAAAACCACGAATTTTTTACGCAGGGACATACTGAATATTACTACCAACTTTTTAAAAGCGCATACATACTCGCAGGGCCGCCCGACTCCCAAACAGAAAACAGTATTTCCTCTGCCCTTACAAACATATATGAACAAGAGTCAACTTTCGTATCTTCGACGAGCGACGCACCAACGTTGTACGTGGAACAACGGCTCTGGCAACAAAGCGGAATCGATCCATACTCTGAAAGATGGTATGTGGAGTCAACTGAAAATTTGCAATATGCAAGCGAGCAACACGCCTACACACTATGTTCGGCTTTTGATTTTTACGAACAGGAGACGCAGTTAGTTCCCGTGGTCACAGGAGATAGTAGTGCATCCCTTCTATACTTACTTTCTCCGCTAAATTACGAAGATCCCGAATACACCGGTGTTTTGGAGTTTTCTAACTGGTTTTTGTCGCAGGATGCTTTGATAATGCTTGAAAACTACGCATTAAATAAATATCCTGAGCAAGTCGCTTATTACGCAAGATAGCAAATCTACAAAGGATATTTAGTCTACACCAAAGGTTCTTTTTTAATCTGTGCATAGCGCCTGGGATACTTCTCGGGCGTTTTTTTAATTTTTTCATATACAAAGAGACAGTGCTCAAGGCCGTCGATTCCGCAATCTATCTTCTTGCCTTCATCAAAACCTAAAATTTTAGCTGCCTTTTTTCCTCCCGCCGTATTTTCTGAAACGCCCTTATACGCAATAAGCCTCCCGCCGACTTTTACAAAGGGAGCGGTAAGTTCTAAAAGCACGGGCAGCGCCGCAACAGCACGGCTGACAACCGTATCAAAACTTTCCCTGAGCGCACCTGTCGCCACCTCTTCGGCCCTTGCATTAACAGTGGTCGCACTAATCTGAAGTTTCTCGCAGGCAGACTTTAAAAATTCAAGTTTCTTTGCAGAGGAATCAAGAAGGGATACTTCCCACTCCCCTACTATCGCAAGCGGAACTCCCGGAAACCCTCCGCCCGTCCCGACATCAAGAATCCTTTTACCTTTAACAAGTCCTAGCTTTACAGGCATAAGAGAATCCACAAAATGTTTTAGCGCAACCTGTTCGTCATCTGTAATCGCAGTAAGGTTGTGCGTTTTATTTACGTCTATAAGCATGTCCGCAAATTCTTCCAGCCCATCTATATTCTTTTCAAACCCATATTCTATAAGCTTGTCTTTAAAAATCTTTTCCATAAATTTTCCTCCATTGTTTCACGTGAAACAATATATAGTATTGCCCGACACAAGATATAGTAAATAATGTGTCGGATTTTGCAAACATGCATTTTTACATATTTTATGCTCGCATAATGTTACAATAATATTATCCATATTCCAACGCAAAATGTCAACCAATCAATAGTATAATTAATATATTTTTACAAAAAATAACCAGAATGAGAAACTATCTTCATTATATATAAAATGTAAAAAATTATAAATATTGTCCTTTTTTGTATATCTGCAATTTACAGTGTTGACTTGCAATATTAATAGTTATATAATTAATATGAAAAGAATATTATCAGCATCCGGCATGGTAATTTCAAAACAATAAAACATAGGAGAAAGATTAGACATGAGAAACTTAAAAACCAGGAACAAGTTCATTCTGGCACTAGGCATCATAGCGGTACTGATAATCATATTGGGTTACTTTGCTATCGGTTCACTCCAAGCAATTAGCGGAAGAATAACAAGCTATAGACAAGAGGTATTTATAACAGACACAACACTGCTCGACCTTAGAATAGTAGTTCAAAGACTTAACTCAGAAGTTGCGAGCATTGCTCTTGCAACAACACCCGAACAGGTAGAAGAGCATGTCGGCTATGCAATGAATATGTTTGATAGTGTAGACGAGAAAATCGCTACCGTCGAAAGCACATCAAAAGATGCAAACGTACTTAAGGAAATCGGGGAAGTTAAAGCTCTTTTTGCAAGCACTACAGGACCAAACACAGAAGCCGAACTAAGAGCAATTGGAGACCTAGAGCCTGCAACGGCAGGAGAAGTTTTCTTCTCCCAATATGAACCGCTACTCAATTCAGCAAGAGACGCTGTAATCGAGGCAAGTGAAGCTGCAGAAGCTATAGACGAGACAACGTATAACGGAATGATAGCATACACTTACTCCTCACTGTATGTAATAGTCGGTGCGGGAATAGCTTCACTCATATTCCTCGTAATCGTCGGACTACTTCTTATCAAATCATTCAGAAAGCCGATTGAAGAGATTGAAAGCGCTGTTCAGATTCTTTCTACGGGAGAACTTGACAGAGTTAAAGTTGGATACACATCAGCTGATGAAATGGGCGCTCTTTCAAAGAACCTGGAAAAATCTGCGAATATCCTCGATGGAATCATCACAGATATGTCAAACAACCTAGCACTCCTTGCAGACGGTAACTTCTCAAAGACAAAAATCGACAAATCGCTTTATGTCGGTAAGTTTGA
>CAYJIQ010000008.1:4054-9257 GCA_964370275.1 uncultured Christensenellaceae bacterium | reverse complement strand
TCGCTTCAAAGCAAGTTTCATCGGGTTCTGACCAAGTTTCAAGCGCGGCACAGTCTCTTGCACAGGGCGCAACAGAGCAGGCAAGCTCGGTTCAGCAACTTGCTGTTTCGGTAAACGACATCTCCGAACAGGTTAAAGAGAATGCTATAAACGCAGACAAAGCAGAAAAGATGGCTATCCAAGCCACAGAAATTATGACTCAATCAAACGAACAGATGCAGATGCTTATGGAATCCATGTCACAGATTGATGCAAAGTCAAAGGACATCAACAAGATTATCAAAACCATCGAAGACATTGCATTCCAAACAAACATCCTCGCACTCAACGCAGCTGTTGAAGCTGCAAGAGCGGGCGCAGCTGGCAAAGGCTTTGCAGTTGTTGCAGACGAAGTTAGAAACCTCGCAGGTAAATCTGCAGACGCTGCAAAGAATACTACAATGCTTATCGAAGAATCCATCGCGGCTATAGACGAAGGTGTAAACCTTGCCCAAATAACTGCAGATGGACTTAGCGGAGCAGTTTCGGGTGCATCTGAAACTACCGATGTAATCAAACAGATTGCAACAGCTTCAAACGACCAGGCAGTTGCAATTTCTCAGATTAAACAGGGAATCGACCAGATTAGCGCAGTTGTTGAAACTAACTCGGCAACAAGCGAAGAGACAGCTGCTGCGAGTGAAGAGCTTTCCTCACAGTCTGACCTACTAAAAGACCTTATCGCAAACTTCGACATCAAAACCGAAGGTGGCGGAGCAAAAAACAAGTCTTCAAAAGGTGGCTCGCCCAGACAGACAAAAAAGCAGGCAACATCAATCCACGATGAATTTTCGGATGAAGTACTAAGCTTCATGCTCGACAACGACACTAAATACTAAGAATACAAGAAAAAAATCCCGGATAAACCTCCGGGATTTTTTTGTGCTTATTTCCACATACAATTCACAATTTATAAAAGAAACTTTGCAGTAATAAATGGATTAGCTGTGATATAATGACAACATCAAATTAGGAAATATTTTAATCTGATTTGAAATAAACCATTACAGCCGGCGGAAAATGTGGTATTATTAGTATGAGAAACAGGAGGTATTGAAAAGATATGATATCTTTTACTTTGCAGTGGGAAAATGTGCTAAAAGACTTAAAGGAGTTTTACAAAAAACGCGGAAATCTCGTAGCATACGACTCTTACATAAAACAAATAGAACCTGCATTTAAAGATGGGAACAACTACTTCTTTAAATCTAACAACAGATACCAAAAAGAGCAGGTAGTTGAAAGGTTTGCAGGACACATCAAAGAACATCTAAACGCAGAGGGACTAAAGGCAGGACTTGAAACCGTCGAAGACATAATAGTCATGATGCCCGCAGAGCTGGACGAATACATTTCCAAGCGCAAGTCGGGGTTTTCAAGACACAAACGGATTCAGCTAAATCCTGTATATAACTTTGACAACTTCATCGTCGGAAGCTCAAACAAACTCGCAAATGCAGCAGCTCACGCTATAGTTATGAACCCGGGAACGGCGTATAATCCATTCTTCCTATACGGCGGTGTTGGACTTGGAAAGACACACCTTATGCACGCGATAGGAAACAAGATGACGCAACAAAACCCGAATATAAACCTAGCATACATAACGACTGAAACATTTACAAACGAGTTTATAGAGGCCATAAGAGGAATGAAAAATAAGGAATTTCGCGAAAAATACAGAAGCTTAGACATGTTTTTAATCGACGATATTCAGTTTATTTCGCGCGCAAAAGAGACGCAAGAGGAACTTTTTCATACCTTTAACACGCTATATGAAGCAAACAAACAGATTATAATTACATCTGACAAACATCCCTCGGATATATCCTCTGTCGAAGAACGTCTGCTTTCAAGGTTTAAGAGCGGGCTTCTCGCAGACATTGGACTTCCCGACTACGAAACGCGCGTAGCAATTTTAACAAGTAAACAAGTTTATATAAAGAACCAGACGAACTGTTCTCTTGCTATAGACGACGACGTTATCGAATACATCGCCCAGAGAGAAAACACCAACATAAGAGAGCTTGAAGGCGCGCTTAGGAGCGTTATAGCCCATGCACAGCTATATAACTTCGACGGACAGTTAAAACGCATAGACAAGGCTACAGCAGCCGATGCGCTTGAAGACTTCTTCTCGGCTTCGCAGACAAAGACTATAGACTCGACACTCATAATAAGCAAGGTAGCAGAGTACTACGAAATAAGCGTCGAAGACATAAAGGGAAAGAAAAAAAACAGGTCTATTTCCTTCCCCAGACAAGTTTGCATGTACCTTTTGCGCTCTATGCTCGACATGACATACCCCGACATTGCGGACAAGCTGGGCGGAAAAGATCACTCAACAATTATCTATGCGGACAACAAAATCGCAGAGAAAATAGACAAAGAACCCGCCTTTGCCAACAGCCTTCAGGACATAAAAAACCTAATCGGCGGCAAATAACTATCCACAATTTTATCACAATCAATAGACATATCCACAAAAAACGTGTGGAAATGACTGTATAAATTGTGGAGTTGTACAAAAACAGACAACTTTTTCTTTGGAAAAAACTATCAGAATATTACTTTACTGAAAACTTATCCACAGACAAAAATCTGTTATACACTATTAACTGACAGCTTATAAACAGCTTATGCACAAAATTATGCTATAAAAAACACGGTAATAGAGGGAAAAAATGGTGTTTTCCACATTATAAACACCCCCTACTAATACTACTACTAAATTATATTTCTATAATAGAAAGGGTATCTATGGTATTCACTTGTAACAAGAATGAACTTCAGAAAGCTTTGTCCATTGCGATAAAGGCGACGAGCAACAAACTGCAAAAATCAGTGCTTGAATGTGTACTGATAATGGCAGCGGAAAACATGGTAATTTTAAAAGCGTTTGATAACGTCATGGGAATAACGGCTACTGTTGAAGCAGACGTTATGCAGGCGGGAAACACACTTCTAACTGCTAAGCATCTAAACGAGATGTTATTAAAGCTAGACGACGGTGAGGTAAGCTTTGAAACAAGAGAAGGTACTGTCCACGTCACAAGCAGAAACGCAAGCGCAAGCTTTCAAGAAGTTAACACAGACAGCTACCAAGAAATTCCCGAAATAGACGGGCAAAGACTTGTAATATCGAGAAACGACTTTTCACAGATGGCGGAAGGAGTAACTTTTTGCGCATATTCGGGCGAAGACAACATGCTTCTTACGGGAATTTTGTTTAATGCAAATGACGAAGGCATGAGCATGGTAACAAGCGACAAGGTTCGCCTTGCCGTAAGAAAAAACATCGCCTCGGTAGACGAAGATGTAAAAATTGTAATACCTTCAAAAACGCTAAGAGATATCTCCAGAATAATCGAGGGCGAAGGCGACATAGAGCTATACATCAGCGAAAATTCAGCTCACATAATTGTCGAAAATATACAGGTATACACAAGGTTGCTAGAGGGCGAATATTTTGACTACATGAGAATAATTCCGCAGGGATATACGACAAGGGTAAAAGTTGACACCACGCTTATGGCAAAGAGTATGGACATCGCATCCGTTATGGCTAGGGACGACCTAAACAACATGGTAACACTAAATATAACACAGGGCGCAATGGAGATTACCGCAAGTTCCGAATACGGCGAGGTAAAGGACACAATCCCAATCTACATGGAAGGCGAACTGACGACAGTTTCCTTTAACGGCAGGCTTCTTGGAGATATACTTAAAAATATCGACGAGCAAAGCATATATATAGATCTTTCGGGAAAGTTTAAACCGTGTAAGATTATGCCCACAGAGGGAGACGAATTTTTATACCTGATAGTATCGGTGAATAACAGAAATTAGAGATATGATAATAAATCGGCTTGAACTTAAAAACTTCAGAAACTACGAGCAGGAGGTGTTTGAAGATTTCTCCGAAAATGTAAATCTAATCTGTGCAAAAAACGCACAGGGTAAGACAAACATGATGGAGGCTATATTCTACACCGCCTGCGGTAAGTCGTTTAAAAATACTCCCGAGCAAAAGCTTATTCGCAGGGAGAGCGATTTTGCGTACATAAGAGTCGATTTTAAAAACAGGAATGTAGGTTCAAAGCTCGAGTGCAGGTTATACGACGGCAAGAAAAAGAGCATTGTCGTCGGCGGAGTCCCGATTACGAAAATAAGCGAGCTTTTAGGCGTGGTAAACTCGGTTGTCTTTGCACCGGAGGACATGCGCACGATAAAAGAGGCTCCCTCGCTCAGACGCAGATTTATAGACATTGAAATTTCAAAGCTCTCCCCTGCCTACTACGGCGAACTTCAAAAGTACAACACTGCTTTGAAACACAAAAACATCCTGCTCAAAAATCCGCACTCAAAAGATGGCGTGATTAGTGCATTTAACGAAACTATGGCGGGTAGTGCAGTAAAAATTATCCGCAGTAGACAAAAGTATGTGGATAAAATGCGCGAACATGCAAAGGGTCTTCACAATCTATTATGCGGTGCGAATGAGGTTTTAGAGGTTGAATACCGGCTGACGGCTAACCACGATGGAATTTTTGAAAAGTTTGAGCAAAATATGAAAAAAGAGCGCGAAGCAGGATGTGCGTTAATTGGCCCGCACAGGGATGATTTGCTCATAACAATAGACGGATTTGACACAAAGCTCTATGCGTCGCAAGGTCAACAGCGTACGGCAATGCTCAGTCTAAAGCTGTCTGCAGGGCTTGTCGCAAAGGATTATTGCGGAGAATATCCCGTATTGTTGCTCGACGATGTATTTTCAGAGCTTGACGAAAGCAGGAGAAACGCACTTTTAACATGCTCTAGGGGAATGCAGGTCTTTATAACTTCTACACACAGGTTTGATGTCGACGGCAAAGTTTTTGAGATTGAAAACGGTAATATAAAGGGTTTATGAGGAAAATAAGAAGGAGTAAATTATTATGACGCCGATAACAATAAACGTTAAAAACAGACAATATAAATTTTTAAAACAGTGTGCAAATGATAAGGGTTTGTCGCTCAATGAATATTTAATAAATACCGTTGAAGAAAAAATTGAAGATGAAGCAGAGTTTATCGAATATAATTTAGCACTCGAAGAATATAAAAATAATCCCATTACATATTCGCTTTAAGAGATTAAAATGACAATTTGGATAATTAT
>CAYJIQ010000008.1:0-4044 GCA_964370275.1 uncultured Christensenellaceae bacterium | reverse complement strand
CACTTTTGGCAGTTTCGCTGAAAATACGACTTAGGATACGCGAATATGACATTAAAATAAAAGACCTTCCGAGTGAAGCGCAAAATCTCGTTGTCGCACATCTTAGCGACTTACACGACAGAAAACGTGCGGGACTTGTCCGTGCGATTGAAGAAAAAAAACCCGACCTCATCTTCGTCACAGGCGATTTTATGGACTATGGCAGACAAAATGACATTTCTATCGGCATTGCGAGCGAGATTGTTAAGGTTGCGCCCGTCTACTACTGTCCGGGAAACCACGAAAAAGAATCCGACGACTACGAAGAGATGATGCTTCGCCTAAAGTCAACGGGAGTAAACGTGCTGAGGGATGAACAGGCATATTCACACGGGATGCGCATAGTTGGCTTTGAAGATGTGGATAAAACCGAGAAAAGAAATCGACGCGAGTTTTTTAAAAATAGTATAAGCAAGCTTGAAAGCGACGAATTTTCAGTTGCGCTGTATCACCACGCAAATCTGCTGGACCTTATGGAAGAGAGCAAGTTTGAACTCGTGTTTTCGGGGCATGTTCACGGAGGTCAGGCGAGAATCCCCGGAGGACGGGGTATAATATCTCCCGATGTGGAGTTTTTCCCTGAATACGACGGCGGAGTGTTCGTGAGAAAGAAGAGTGTATTTGTCGTGAGCAGAGGTCTTATATTTTTTGCACACATGCCGAGGTTTTTCAACCCGCCCGAGTTAGTTTTTGTGACGTTGCGCTCGCAAAAACAGTAAATAAAAAAACCGTTAAAAGGCACATGAAAAATTGCAAAAATAGCCGATTTGAACATTGAAGAGATAAATAATCTATAAAAAAAACAAAATAAGGTATTTTTTCACACTTTGTTTATATAATTTCTTGATAATAGGGGAAAATCGTCTTGACGCAAAAAAAAGAGTGCTATATAATGGTTTGGAGAGCATAATATTTACGTTACGCTAAATTTTTTGGAGGTATTTGATTATATGGCAACAAAAATGACTATTGATGGTAACACCGCTGCCGGACACGTCGCTTATGCGTTTAGTGACATCGGTGCAATTTATCCCATCACTCCTTCTTCACCAATGGCAGAGTCTTGCGACGAATGGGCTGCTAAAGGAAGAAAGAACATATTCGGGCAGGTTATGAAAATAACCGAAATGCAGTCTTCGCTTGTAGCAGGCGCATTCACAAGCACATTTACAGCTTCACAAGGTCTTCTCCTTATGATTCCCAACATGTACAAAATCGCAGGCGAACTTAAACCCAGCGTTTTTCACGTTTCGGCTCGTGCACTGGCTGCACACGCTCTTAACATTTTCGGCGATCATGCAGACGTCATGGCTGCAAGACAGACAGGTTTTGCAATGCTATGTTCAGGCTCAGTTCAAGAAGTTATGGACCTTGCGACAGTTTCGCACCTTGCAACACTAAAGGCAAAAGTTCCCTTCCTCAGCTTCTTCGACGGCTTCAGAACTTCGCACGAAGTTTCAAAAATCGACGCTATCGATTACGACGAAATGGCTTCGATGGTAGACTGGGATGCTATCAAAGAATTCAGAGAAAGCGCAATGAATCCCGAACATCCGCACCAACAGGGTACGGCACAAAACGGCGATATATACTTCCAAAACAGAGAAGCTTGCAATAAATACTACGAAGCAACACCCGGTATCGTTCAAGACGTTATGGACGAATTTGCTAAGAAAATCGGCAGAGCATACAAACTGTTCGATTACGTTGGCGCACCGGATGCAGAAAAAGTTATCATCCTCATGGGTTCGGGTGCAGAAACTGTTGAAGAGACAATCAACCACCTAAACGCAAAGGGCGAAAAGCTCGGGTGCATCAAAGTACGTCTCTACAGACCTTTCAGCGCAAAAGCATTTGTAGACGCAATTCCCGCAAGCACAAAGAAACTTTGTGTTATGGATAGAACAAAAGAGCCGGGCTCTTTGGGCGAACCGCTATACGAAGATGTAGTAACAGCACTGTTTGAACAGGGCAGAGTTCTTCCCGTAACATGCGGAAGATACGGCATGGGTTCAAAAGAATTCACACCGACCATGGTTGGCGCAATCTACGCAAACATGGACGCAAAAGACCAGAAAAACCACTTTGTTGTCGGTATCAACGACGACGTTACATTCAATTCGCTAGACATTTCAAACGAAATAGATGCTTCACCGGCAGGATGCTTCCGTGCTAAGTTCTTCGGACTTGGTTCAGACGGTACAGTCGGCGCGAACAAAAACTCGATCAAAATCATCGGCGACCACACAGACATGTACGCACAGGGTTACTTCCACTACGATTCTAAGAAATCGGGCGGTATCACAGTTTCTCACCTTCGTTTCGGAAAACAGCCGATCCAGAGTGAGTACTTAATCGACGTTGCGGACTTTGTTGCTTGCCACAATCCTTCATACGTTATCCGTTACGATATCCTCCAGGGTATCCGCGAAGGCGGAACATTCCTTCTCAACTCAGAGTGGGAAACTATCGAAGATCTTGAAAAGAATCTTCCTGCGGACATGCTCAACATAATCGCAAAGAAGAAGCTCAAGTTCTACAACCTCAACTGCAACAAGGTAAACACAGAACTCGACCTCAGAGGTAAGGGTATCAACACTTGCTTGCAGGCTGCGTTCTTCAAAATCGCAAACGTTATTCCTGTAGACGAAGCTATCGGCTACATGAAAGATGCGGCTAAGAAGTCATACGGCGCAAAGGGCGACGAAATCGTTAAGAAGAACTGGGATTCAATCGACGCAGGTATCGACGGCGTTAAGGAAATCGCATATCCGGATAGTTGGGCAACGACAACGCAGGGTGCAGACTACGCAAAAGTTGCTGAAGATCCGTACTTCAAAAACTTCGTTCACCCGATTTCAGTCCTCAAGGGCGACACACTTCCCGTTTCGGCATTTGATCCGGCAGGTTTCGTTCCCACAGGTACAACTAAGTTTGAAAAGCGCGGTATCGCAGTAAACGTTCCCAAGTGGGTTGAAGAAAACTGCATCATGTGTAACCAGTGTTCATATGTTTGCCCGCACGGTTGCCTCCGTCCCTTCCTCGCAACGGAAGATCAGCTAAAAGACGCTCCTGAAACATACACTGTTAAGGACGCTAAGCTCAAAGGCACAGACTACAAATACAGAATGCAACTTTCTCCGCTCGATTGTACTGGTTGCGGAAACTGCGCAGACATCTGCCCCGCAAAGCAGAAAGCTCTCGTAATGCAGCCGCTTGCAACCGGAATCGAAGAAGAAAACGACAACTGGGAATTCGGCGAAAAGCTGCCCATCGCTAAGGACGTGGCTACAGATGCAAACGTTAAATCCACACAGTTCCTCCAACCGCTCTTCGAGTTCTCGGGCGCTTGTGCAGGTTGTGGAGAAACACCTTATATCAAGCTTATCTCACAGCTCTTCGGCGACAGAATGCTCATCGCAAACGCTACAGGTTGTACTTCAATCTACGGCGGTTCTGCACCGACTTGCCCGTACACAGTAAACGAAAAGGGCAGAGGACCCGCTTGGGCAAACTCGCTCTTTGAAGATAACGCTGAATTCGGATTTGGTATGGCGCTTGCTATGCTCCAAAGAAGAGACGGCCTAAAGCAGAAGGCAGAATGCGTTCTTGACAACGGCTTCGTTTCGGGAACACTCGCAGATGCTCTTACAAAATGGAAAGACAACATGAAGAGCCCCGAAATCACCAAGGAATGCGAAGAGATCATCAGCGAGCAACTTCCGGGTGCTATCGCTGCTGCAAGCGGACAGGCTAAAGAGTGCCTCGAAGCTATTGCTGCAGAAAAAGACCTCTTCATCAAGAAGTCCGTTTGGGCGTTTGGTGGCGACGGTTGGGCATACGACATCGGCTACGGCGGTCTTGACCACGTTATGGCGATGAAAGAGGACATCAACCTCCTCGTTCTTGACACAGAGGTTTACTCAAACACAGGCGGACAGGCTTCTAAGGCTTCCCCGACTGCATCTGTTGCTAAGTTTGCTGCAGCAGGTAAGAGAGTCAAGA